>CAKZVN010000282.1 GCA_937922105.1 uncultured Litorilinea sp. | reverse complement strand
GGCGGCGTGCTGGCGCTGGGCTATGCCGGGATGCGCGGCTACGGCATCGTCCACCCCACGGTCAACGAGGTACGTTTGGGCTATGGCGAGGTGAAACTCGCCCATCCGCTGACCGGCGCAGTCTTCAGCGCAGGCCGCGTGCGCATCAGCCAGGCCGAGGTGGTGGATACTGCTGGCGGCACGCCTGAAAAGCCGGGGCTGGAGATCGGCTTTTGCGCCACGCTGGGCTGGAACGAAGTCAAGACCATTGCGGCGTCCATGCTCGACTTGGCGATGGACAAGCCCAATGCCCACCCGGCCCACCGCGAGGAGTTCGTCCTCTACCACACCGAGCCGGTGGAATCGTCCGGTTTCTGCATCCACTACAAGTTGCCCCACTATGTGACCTTCAGCAGCAGCATGGATAATTTGCGCCAGGCGCGCGAGTCACGCGCACGCCACATGCACGAGGGTATCTTTGTACAGACGTTCTATACCAAGCCCGCTACGTCCCAAAGTGCCGGCTCCACCACGACGGCGCAACCTGACCCACAAGCGACGGCTCAGCCCGCAGGTGCAAAGGAGAACGGCGCATGAACCGTCTTATGACCCTGACCGCGCCCTTTGCCCAAGAACAGCAGAGCGGCTATGCCTACGGTTTCCTGGACGAGTTCGCCAAGCGCGAGCTACGCCGTACCATGCTCAAGGCGGTCGCCATCCCCGGCTATCAAGTGCCCTACGCCAGCCGCGAGTTGCCCATTGCGCGCGGCTGGGGCACGGGCGGGCTGCAAGTCACGCTGAGTATGGCTGGGCCGGAAAGCGTGATCAAGGTGATTGACCAGGGCGCGGACGATTCGGTGAACGCGGCTAACCTGCGCCGCTTCCTGGCGCGCATGACCGGCGCGTCCACCACCACCGATACCCTGCACGCAACATTGATCCAGAGCCGCCACCGCATCCCGGAGGAGCGTTTGGCCGAGGGACAGGCGCTGATTCTGCAAGTGCCCGACCCGGAGCCGTTGCGCCGTGTCCAGCCGGACATCTCCCAGGCGCGCATCATGCACGCCGACGCCGACTATTCGCAGATGTGGCTGACGCTCTACGAGCAGTTGGTCCACTTCGGGCGCTTTATGCAGGGCGCAAGCTATCCCTGCCTGGTGCATGGGCGCTATGTCATGTCGCCTAGTCCTATCCCGCGCTGGGATACGCCCAAGCTGCACCAAGCCGCGCATCTGACATTGCTCTCCGCCGGTCGCGAGAAGCGTCTCTATGCCGTGCCGCCCTACACCGATGTGCGACCGCTGGAGTTCGACGATGTGTTTTTCCAGGTGGAAAACCAGGCGACGTGGGTCTGTCGCCAGACGGGTGCGCGCTACAAGTTCATGAACGAGATTCCCCAAGCCGACGGCAGCGTCGCCTACGAACTGTCCGACACCGGCTATGCCGCCAAGTTGGCGGCGGCGCGCGCCGGGACACCCGTGCCCATCGGTCCCACCTATTTCGACGACAAAGGGGAGTTCTACCATGCCGGTTTCCTCAAGTCCTAACGGCGCGGCGCGCGCGCAAGCGGTGCAGCCTGACATGGGAATCGCGCTTCAGGCGCCGCGGTTGATGCCCCACGCGCCCATCTTGCAGGTGACGGGCGTGGAGAAGTCCTATGGGCGCATCCGTGCGCTCAATGCCGTGGATGTCATCGTGTATCCCGGCGAAATTTTGGGGATTGTGGGCGAGTCGGGGTCGGGCAAGTCCACCTTGCTGCGGATGCTCAACCTGGAAGAGTTGCCCGACCGCGGCGACTATCGTCTCAATGTGCCTGGCGTGCGCAGTGACAATCTGTTCGAGTTGGACCGTCTGCCGCGGCGCGACATCCAGATTCGCCACATCGGGATTGTCTACCAACACCCGCACCTGGGGCTGCGGATGCGCAACACCAGCAGCGGCAACGTCGCCGAGCGCTTGATCATGACCGGCGAGCGCAACTTTGCCCGCCTGCGCGCCGCTGCCAGTGGCGCATTGGCTGCGTCCGAATTTCCCCTGGCGCGCATGGATGACCTCCCGGTTCGACTGTCCGGCGGGATGCAGCAGCGCGTGCAACTGGCGAAGGCGATTGCCCTGCGCCCGGCGCTCTTGCTCCTGGACGAGCCGACGAGCGGGCTGGATGTCTCGGTGCAGGCTGCGGTGCTGGACACGCTCAAGCGGCTGCAACGTGAGACGCGCGTCACCATGATCCTGGTCTCCCACGACTTGGGCGTGATCCGCACGTTAGCTGACCGCGTCATGGTCATGCGCCACGGTGAGGTGGTGGAGATGGGCCTCACCGACCAAATCCTGGAAGACCCCCAGGCGGCCTATACGCAACAGTTGGTCCACGCCAAGCTCTAGACGGGGCGGACCCCCGTTTGCGCGCCGTGAGCGCGCCATGAAAGGCTCCTGCCATGCGGCTGTTAGATGTGCGCGACTATTGCAAGTCCTTTACCATTCACCACCTCCAGCGCGCGGTGCCGGCTTTTGACGGCCTAAACTTCACGCTGGACGAGGGGGAATTTCTCCTGGTGCGCGGCCCCAACGGCGTGGGCAAGTCTACCCTGCTGCGCTGTCTCTATCGTAGCTATCGTCCCACGGGCGGGCAAGCCAACTATCATTCGCGCCACGGTTGGATTGATCTGGCTGCGGCTGCGGATGTGGACATGGCGCTCTTGCGCCAAGACGAGATCGGCTTTGTGACCCAGTTCCTGCGCCCGCGACCGCGCGTCACCGCGCTGGAGTTGGTGGCGGAGCCGCTGTTGGCCCAGGGCCAAACACAGGACGCCGCCGAAGCAGCCGCTGCCGCCATGCTGGATGTCTTCGGTCTCAAACCGGAGCTGTGGTCGGCCTATCCCACCACCTTTTCCGGCGGCGAGCAACAGAAGGTCAACCTAGCGCGTGCGCTCATCCGCCCGCGACGGCTGTTGCTGCTGGACGAGCCGACCGCGTCGTTGGACAAGCCGACGCGCACCGCACTCGCGGCGCGGCTGGGCGAATTGAAGCGCGCAGGCGTCGCCATGATCGGCGTGTTGCACCATCCCGAAGACGTGGCAGGGTTGGTGGACCAAGAACTGGCGCTGGCGTTGCCCGCCGGTGCGCCTGCCTTGCCCGACGTAACGGAACTGGTGGAGAACCTGGATGCACACCGGTAATTCGTTTGATACCCATCACGCCAACGAAGGGAGCCGCCATGTGGTTTAGCGATATGCGCCTGGTCTTGCCTGACGGCATTTTGGAACACGGCTCGCTGGAGATCGAGGACGGGCGCATTGCCGAGATTCGCGAAGGACCGGCGCCGCGCCGACCGCCTGTGCATTGAAACGCCGGGCATGACCGTGCTGCCCGGCCTGGTGGACATCCACGGCGACATGCTGGAGCGCGAAATCACGCCCCGGCCTAAGGCTCAGATTCCCATTGATCTGGCCCTCCACGAGTTGGACAAGCGCCTGGTTGCCACCGGGATTACCACAGCCTATGCCGCGGTCTCCTTTGCCTGGCACAAGGAGGACAGCCTGCGTTCCGAGGAGCGGGCGCGTGAGATCATGCTCACTGTCAACCGCTTGCGCCCCATCCTTTTGGCCGACCATTTCGTCCATGCACGCTTCGAGATCACCAACCCGGACGCGGGCAAGGTGCTGGAAGAACTGCTTTTGGCCCAGCAAGTGCATCTCATCTCCATCATGGACCACACGCCGGGTCAAGGGCAGTACCGCGACATCGAAGCCTATGTGAAGTTTGCCGTGGAGTGGTCCAAGCGCACGGGGGAGAATTTGGACGAGGAGGCTGTGCGCGCCCGCATCGAACACGCCCAGACGCGACCCAAAGGTTGGGATGCCGTGCGCGACATCGCGCGGCTGGCGAAGGAGCATGGCGTGGTGCTGGCTTCCCACGACGACGACACTGCCGAAAAGGTTGCGCTCATGCATGAGTTGGGCGTGGCGGTGAGCGAGTTCCCTGTGTCGTGGGATGCGGCGCGGCTGGCACGTGACAAGGGGATTCATGTCGCTATGGGCGCGCCCAACGCCTTGCAGGGACGCTCGCTCTCCGGCAATCTGAGCGCCGCCGAGGCGGTGGAAGCCGGGCTGGTGGATACGCTCGCCACCGACTACTATCCCGCCTCCATGCTCCACGCCGCCTTTGCCTTTGTGGAGCGGGGTGTCATGACGCTGGATCGCGCCGTGCGGCTGGTTAGCCAGAACCCCGCCGACGCGCTGGGCCTCACCGACCGCGGGCGCATTGCCCAGGGTGCGCGCGCCGATCTGGTCTTTGTGGAGACCAACGGGCGACCGCGTGTGCGCGGGACGCTGCGCAGCGGGATGCCTGTCTATTGGGATAACCACATGGCACAACTGAGCCTTCTGCGCCGGCCTGGTCAAGAGTGGGCTATGACCGCTTCGCCTGCGCTCTAGCCTGCCCGCGCCTTCATCATCCGTGTCACTGCCTGGAAGCCGACTCGACCATGCGCCATATCGCCGTCTATCCCGAAACCTTGCGCCAACACGGCCCCAAGCATCTCAGCCCGGAGCCGACCATTCACCCCTCGTGCCGTATCATTGACAGCTATGTGGGCGGCTGGACCGAGCTAGGCCCCAACACCGGGCTGATGGAATCCACCTTCGGCGACTATAGCTACGCCGCGGGCGATGTCTCGATTGTCTACGCCGACGTGGGCAAATTCGCCTCGATTGCCTCGCACGTGCGCATCAACCCCGGTAACCATCCCATGCAGCGCGTGACGCAGCATCACTTCACCTATCGTCGCGCCATGTACGGCTTCGGCGAGCAGGACGACCATGACTTTTTTGCGTGGCGGCGGGCGCACCGCTGCACCATCGGACATGATGTGTGGTTGGGGCATGCCGCCATCATCATGCCCGGCGTGAGCGTGGGCATCGGCGCGGTGGTCGGCTCCGGCGCGGTGGTGACTAAGCCGGTGGACCCCTACACGGTGGTGGTGGGTGTGCCCGCGCGGCCCATCCGCCGTCGTTTCGACGACCGGACTATTGAGGCGCTGCTGGCGATTGCGTGGTGGGATTGGGACCACGAGACCATCCGGGAGCGCTTCGACGACCTGTTGCACATCGAACAGTTTATCGAGAAATATGGATAGGCCTCCGGGCCGTATCCACCATAGCTGCAAAGGATAGAATCCCGTGAGCGAGCGTGCATTGCCCGTTGTGGGCGCGGCGTTGACCATCGCCGAATTGGCGACCTACCGCGACTGGCTCTTGGAAGCCGGGCGCGATGTGGAAATTCAGGACCCGGCTTACCCCATGTTCCTGGACGGCGACTGGCGCGCCGGAGTCCGCACCGCGCTGGACTTGCTGGACGGTCATCGTGGGCGCATCGGTATCCACGGTCCTTTTGTGGGGCTGAACATCATCGGCTTTGACCCGAAGGTGCGTGCCGTGGTGCAGGAGCGGTTGTTCCAGGGGATCGAGGTTGCCCACGCGCTGGGCGGCAGCCATATGGTGGTGCATAGCCCCTTCGAGTTCTTCGGTCATCCCATGTCTGCCGAGTCTCCGGCCTACGGCGTGGCGCAGACGGTTGACCTGATCCGGCAGACGCTGGAGCCGGTGGTCGCGCAGGCCGCGCAGGCGGGCGTCACGCTGGTCATCGAGACCATCCACGATACCCACCCGCGCCCGCTGCTCATGCTGGTGGATTCGTTTGCGTCCGAGACGGTACGGCTGAGCATTGACGTGGGCCATACCTTCATCACCCATCGGCTGGGCGGGCCGTCACCCGACCAGTGGGTGCACGAGGCCGGGCCGCGGCTGGCCCATCTGCACTTGCAAGACAGCGACGCGCTGTGGGACCGCCACTGGGGGCCGGGCCGCGGGCAGGTCAACTGGTTTGCGCTCTTCGAGGCGCTGGGCACATTGGCCCACTCCCCGCGCCTGATTCTGGAACTGCGCGACAAGACCGACATCCCGCGCGCAGCGGGGTGGCTGGCCCAGCAAGGTGTTGCGCGCTAAGGAATTTCGCCTCATAACCGACACGCGCGCCTCTCTGCCGCATAGACGGCAGGGGGGCGCGTTGTTGTAGGAAATGGTGGTGGCGTCGAAAGGGCTTGGCGCGTTGCATTTTTTGCGCTATGCTTGCCCCATTCCGGCACGCCTCCGGCATCACTCGCCGATTTTCCACCCGTTCAATCGAGAGGAGGGCGCCATGTCACGGTCGCAGCGTTGTGGATTGCCGCGGCTTTGGGGTATGTTGGGGCTGTGCGTCTGGCTTGTGATGCTGCCCCTACCTACCCGCGCCGCGGAGCCGCCCGCGCCACAGAGCGACACCGTGCGCCGCTTCAACTTCAAATTGAGCGGCGACCTAGTGGCTGGCGGCAATGTCACTAACTTGCCACGCTTTCAGCTCAGCCCGGACGGGCGCACGGCGGTGTTTGTGGCGGACAAGGAGACAGACAACACCTTTGAGCTGTACAGCGTGCCGGTGCGCGGGGGCACGCCCGTGCGGCTGAGCGGTCCGCCGGTCGGCGGGTCATCGGTTGTGATGTTTCGCATCACGTCGGACAGCCGGCACGTGGTCTATCGCGTCAGCGGGGGGAGCCTGCCCGGTGCGGAACTGTACAGCGTGCCCATCGGCGGCGGCACGCCAGTCAAGCTCAACGGGCCGCTCTTGGGCGCCGGCTTCAATACCGGCGTCGGTTTCTTTCTGATCACGCCGGACGACGCGCAAGTTGTCTATGCCGCGCCGCAAGATACCGCCGGGCAGATGGAGCTATACCGCGTGCCGTTGGCAGGCGGGGCGAACCAGAAAGTGAGCGGCCCCCTCACAGAGACGGCCAATGTCAGCGTTTTTGGGCTGAGTAACGACGGCGCAACCGTGGTCTATTCCGTCTTCCCCGATAGCGGTGTGCCCAACGATCTCTACAGCGTTCCTTTGGTGGGGGGGACGGCTGTTCGGCTGAATGATCCCGTTGCGGAGAATTTCATGATCACAACGTTCCGAATTGCGCCGGATGACAGTCGTGTTGTCTACTCGGCGGCGAATCAGGCCTCCTTTTTGGATGGGAGGAGCACCGACTTCTATAGCGTCCCGCTACAAGGCGGTACGATTGTGACGCTGGACAGTGGGTTTTCTGATGACGTCACCCTGAGTTGGGACTACTTCTTCACACCCGACAGCAGCCGGGTGATCTATGCCTTGCGCCCTGTGCATACAGAGCCGTTCCGGCTATATAGCGTGCCCGCGGGCGGCGGCAGCGTGGTGCGCTTGGACGACCCGGCCCAGACCGGCGGGGTCGGGCTGCGTTTCCAGGTGACGCCGGACGGCGCCACAGTGCTTTATACGGCACAACACGCGCCGGGCGGGCAAAGCAATTTGTTCCGCGTGGCAGCCGGCGGTGGGCCATCAACCCGGCTCAACGACCCGCTGCCTGGCGCAAGCCTCGGCGTGCAGGGGAGCCTTCACGTGGCTCCGGGCGGAAGCCATGTGGCCTATGGCGCCGATCAGGAGACGGCTGGGCGCGCTGAGCTATACCTTGTGCCGGTGGGCGGCGGCACAGTCACCAAACTCAGCGGGCCGATGGTGGCGGGGGGCAATGTGAACAGTTCCCAAGTGCAGTTCAGCGCCGACGGCAGCCGCGTCACCTACATGGCGGACCAGGAAACCGACGGCGTGGCGGAACTGTTCCAGGTTCCCGTCAGCGGCGGGCCGGGCTTTAAGGTCAATGGGTCCCTGGTTGCCGGCGGCACAGTGTCGAGCTTCAACTGGCTGGTTAGCCAGGACAACCATACCGTGGTCTACCGCGCCGACCAGGACGTAGACAACCGCTTCGAGTTGTATGGCACATTTGAAATCCCGATCGTCTTCGTGCCCTTGCTGCGCCGGTAAGCAACAGGGCGCTCCTCAGGCGTGGCGAGTCGCGTGCAGATGCCAGTGGTAGTCGTCGGCGCGCTTTTGGGTGGCGTCCTCGCAGCGCAGTAGGGTGTAGCCGGCTAGGCACGCCTCCACCGCGGCGCGGTCGAAATAGTGGTGGGGGTGTTCCTTTTCACCGCCGCCGGGGATAACATAGGTACGCGGCTCGATCTCCACCCCGCGGCCTGCCATGTGGTGGTTGACGGAGATGAGCGAGCAGACCAGGTGTCCTTGCGGGCGCAGACAGCGGGTGATCTCGGCGACAGTGCGCTCGATCACCGCATACGTGCCGTGATAGATGACGTTCCAGGTGAGGATGGCGTCGAACTCGCCGTCGGCATAGGGCAAGGTCGTCATGTCGCCGGTGGTAAGGCGCAGCGCCAAGCCCTCGCGCGCAGCCCATGCTTGGGCATAGTCCAGACCGTTGGCGCTGGCGTCAATACCGTCTACCTCGAAGCCTGCTTGCGCCAAGAGAATGGCATGGCGTCCTACCCCGAAGCCCAAGTCGAGCACGCGGCGCACGCCTGCCTCCTGCAACAAGGGAACGGTGGCGACGACAAACGGCTCCGGGGTCAGCCACTCGCGGCGACCTTCCTCGCTCAGCCAGGCCTGGTTCCACGCTTCCATGTGTACTCCTTCGGGGGCCGGACGGCGCCGGCAAATGACGGGCCGGTGCAGGATGCTTGCACCGGCCCGGTTGGTTGATCCGTCGACTCGCCGTGTGTTCGGCGCTCAATCGCCCATCTGCGGTTGTTGATGGGCGCGCGGGCTGTTCCAGTAGCCCAGCCGCCGGTACTCGGCGATCGCTTCGTAGCCCGCGTCCGCCACGATATGCAGCAGCGAGTCGGGCGTGGTGCGGTCATAGATGTAGGTGCGGATGTCGGTGCGCACAATCTTCATGCCCGCGGCTTCCATGCTCTCGAACAAGTCACCGTCGTTGCTGTAGGAGATGGGGAAACCGCCCACCGCCACTGCAACCTCGCGTGGCATGACAAAGGTCCCGCCCACCACCAGATCGTGCAAGTCCAACATGTTGTTGGGGTTGTGCTTGTCCACCACATAGGGGTTGCCGATGATCTTGCAGCCGCCGTGGAGCAGGTCAATGCCGGGGTTGGCGGCGAGCAGGGCGCGGCGAGTCGCCAGGTGTTCGGGCAAGTACCAGTCGTCGGAGTCCAGGAACGTCACGAACTCACCCGCGGCTGCGGCAATACCCACATTGCGCGAGGGTGACAGGCCGCGGTTGGCGTGATAAAGATAGCGCACGTTGGGGAACTCGTCGGCATAGCGGCGCACGATGGCGTGCGTCTCGTCGCGCGAGCCATCGTCCACCACCACCGCCTCCCAGCTGGTCTCGGTCTGGGCCAAGACCGAATCCAGCGCGCGCGGCAAGAGCCGGGCGCGGTTGAAGGTGCAAATAATCACCGAGAAAAAGGGCTGGAAGTTCTCGTACTGGGCAAGCGGCATGGGACATGGACTCCTTGCTGATGGCTGGACCGCCCAACGCGGGCGGGACTAGTTGGCGATCGGTGCTGCCAGCGTCGCCTGATGGAAGCTGTAGACTGCCTCAAATTGTCGCCAATTGTGATACGCCAGGGTCAAGAATGTATCAACTGTGTCTTGCTCGAACTTGGGGCCGAGTTCGAAGATGATCGGGTTTGGATACTCAATTTCCACCAACGCAGCCACAACCGATACCCAATGGACCGTGCCGATTCCGGGCACACGGTGGATGTCGTTGGTTGAGTTGACCGGCTCCATCCAACCGAAATTATCGTTGAAATGGGTCTCGATGAGCAGTGACCCTGCTTCCCGAATCATGGCGGCAGGGTCCAGCCCGGAGATGTTGGCGTGGCCGGTGTCGACGTTGATGCCCACGCCGGCGGGATTACCCGCGCCTGCGATCACTCGTTTGATAGCCGGGATGTCGCGCACATAATTGTTGACGATATCGCGCGAGAGATTCTCGATGGCGAGTTTCAAGCCGATACTGTGGGCATATCCGGCCAGCTCGTGGACCATGCGAAAGTTCATGGCATCGAACTGGTCAGCGCCTACTTGGCTGATGTAGCGTGCGGTCTCCTCATTGCGAACCCCCTCCACGGATCCGATGTGATGGGTAACGGAGCGGCAGCCCAGCATGGCAGCTTTGTCGAAGAAGCGTTGGTGCCGCTCCAGCATCGTGTCCAACTCGGCAGGGTCTGCGGGCAGGAAGTGGCCGGGCGCGTGCGCAGCGAAGGGCAAAATGCCGTGCTCCGCACAGCGACGGGCGGCCTGGGCCAGGTCGCGGTCGCTTTGTTCAAAGAAGCGCCCGCCGAAATAGAGATAGCTGTAGCCGAGCTGGTTGAGCTTGCGCAGGTAGTCGTCCAGGTCGGCCTGCAGGAGGCTGACACCCAGTTTGAACGGAACCATTGACTGTCTCCTCTGTCTGAACAAGTAACTTCGTGCTTCGTCGAGAAAATGTTTAGGCGGGCGCGCGTTGCGTCGAGTCGCTGGGCTGCGGATGCGTCCTCCCATCCGGCGTATGGCAACTCACCCAGTGATCGGGGCTGAGCTGCGTCCAGCCAATCTGCCGGGAACAATCCCCTCGTGTGGTGCACTAGGGAAAATAGCGGCAACGGTTGTTTGGCGCGCCGTTACTGTTGCGGGCCTGGGATGCGTGGTTGTCGCGGGCGGCGGCATTGCGCGCCCGACCGCCTGACCAACGGACTTCCGGGTCGGCGACGGGGATCGACTCGACCAACAACTGAGTGTAGGGATGATTGGGGTGGTGCATGACCGCGGTAATGTCCCCGCGCTCCATGACCTGGCCCAGGTAGAGAATGTGAATGTCGTGGCTGATTTGATAGGCTGTGGAAAGATCGTGGGTGATGTAAAGAAATGAAATGCCGAAATCCTGGTTGAGCCGCTCGAAGATGTCTAGGATACGTGCTTGCAGGGACGCGTCAATCATGGAGACCGGCTCATCAGCGACGATCAGGCGCGGCTTGAGCATAAACGCACGCGCAATCATCAGCCGTTGGCGTTGGCCGCCGCTCAACTCGTGGGGATAGCGCCCCAAGATCTCGTCCGGGCGCAGACCGACTACTTCCAGTGCCTCGTGGATGAGCGCTAACCCTTCGCGACGGTTGGGGGCCAAGCTGAATTTACGCAGCGCAAAGTGGAATACATGGTCCACGCGATAAAAGGGGTTATAGACCTCAAAGGGGTTCTGGAAAATCGCCTGGACTTCACGGCGATAGGTAAACCAGGCACTTCGCGACAGACTGTGGATGTTCTGTCCCCGATAGCGAATTTCACCGCTTGTAGGGACCAAAAGGCCCAGGACCAAGTTAGCCAGCGTCGTCTTGCCGGAGCCGCTCTCCCCGGCGATGGTGGTGATGATCGGTGTGCCCTCAGCGATGGCAAGCGAGAAATTGTCCAGGGCAACCGTTTGTTGCTTGCCCAAGACGCCGCTGCCGTAGACCTTGCTCACATTCTTAACTTCAAGCAGAGGGGGCTGCATCGGCGGCCTCCAGTGGCTGTGACGCCTGAGTCGGGTCCAGAAGATGACAGGTAGCCCAGCCGCCGGTTGTCTCCAGGCGGCGCGGGGCCACCTCACGACAGGCCACAATGGCTTCCGGGCATCGTGGATGAAAGCGACAGCCGGGCGGCGGCGCGATCAAAGCAGGAGGTAAGCCACCGATGGCGCGCCGTACTTTGCGCTCCCGCGGCGAGGGCAACGAGCCTAGCAACGCCCGTGTGTAAGGATGCTGCGGCGATTTGAACATACTGGTCACATCGCCAACCTCTACCAATTCCCCGGCATACATCACACCCAGCCGGTCCACGACTTGAGCCATCAGCCCCATGTCGTGCCCGATGAGGATGAGTGCCGCGCCCACCATCTCCTGCACGTTGGCTAACATCTCCATGACCGCGCGTTGGGTCACAACATCCAGCGCGCTGGTGGGTTCGTCGGCGATGATCAACTTGGGTTCCAGTGCAGTAGCCATGGCGATACAGACACGCTGTTTCATGCCGCCGCTTAACTCGTGGGGGTAAAGTCGGGCAACGCGTGCAGGCAACTCGACGCGCGCCAGCAATTCCTCGATGCGCGCCGTCAGTGCAGCTTGGTTCAAGATGACGCCGTGGGCTACCAGTGCATCGGCGATCTGGTCACGCACGCGCATGACCGGGTTAAGCGAGTTCATCGCGCCCTGGGGAATCAAGGCTACTTGGGACCAACGGACGCGGCGCATTTCGTTTTTGGGGAGCGCGAGGATATCAACGCCGTTGAGCAGAATGCGTCCGGCTTTGATCACGCCTGGCGGCTTGGTCATGCGCAGGAAGGCGGTCACCAAGGTGGACTTGCCGCACCCTGATTCGCCCACTAGTCCGAAGCGTTCGCGCGGCTGCACGCTAAAACTGACGTCACTGACCGCCTGGACTGCGCCGCGCGGGGTTTCGTAGTGAATAACCAAGCCCTCGACTTGTAAGATGGGTTTAGGAATAGTCGGGCTGGTTGGGGGTGGATAGGACTGGTTCATACCGAGGCTTTCAGACGGGGATTGGCCAGTTGGTCGAAGGCCAGACTGATGAGAAACAGGCCGAAGAAAAGCAAGATCAATGCGACGGCAGGCGGCCCCCACCACCACCACATGCCCTGGTAGAGCGCGCCGGAGTTGAAGGCGTATTGCAGGATCATGCCTAGGTTGGGAACCAGCAGCGGCCCCAGCCCCAACAGTTGGATGCCTACAGCCGCCAAGATGCCGCCGGACACTGCTCCCACGAACCCCGCCGCAATGTAGGGCAGGAGGTTGGGCAGGATTTCGATAAAGATGATCTCGTAATGGTTGGCTGCCGTGAGACGCGCCAGCGGGATAAACTGTCGTTCGCGCATGCTGAGGGCTTGCGTGCGGATAGTTCGCGTCGGCCCGGCCCAGGCCAGCAAGGCCACGATCAGTGCCGTCATCGGGATGGAAACGCTGCGTACATAGGCGGCGATGGCAATTAGCACCGCCAGAGTCGGGATGGTCAACGCTACATCCGCCGCTGTGCGCACGACCGCATCCCAGCGCCCCCCGAAATAGCCCGCGGTCACGCCCAAGACAGTGCCCAAAATGGTGCTGACCCCGCCAGCGATCAGACCCACCGCCAAGGTAGGGGGAATTCCATAGACCATGAGGGCGAGCACGCTGCGCCCGATGTTGTCGGTTCCCAGGGGATAGTCCCAGGAAGGCGGGGCGTTGAAGGGCGCTTGGCCGACCTGGATTCCGCTGCGCGGCACCACCAGCATCCCGCCATAGCTAAAGAGGAGCAAGGCGGCAATCAGCGCCGTGCCCAAGAGAAATCGCCAATCACGTACCAAGATCGCCATGTGTTACGCGTCCTTATTATCCGTGCGAACAACAGCCGGTGCGTCTAGCGCTTGCCGTAGAGAATGCGTGGGTCGAGCCAGGGGTTGATCACGTCGATGATAAAAACCGCCACCGCCACTGAGACCACCAACAGGAATGTGATCCCCTGTACCGTGGTATAGTCCGCGCCGCGGATGGCGTCGATGAGGATGTAGCCCATGCCCGGATAACTGAACAGCACCTCCACCAAAATTGCGCCGGACACCACATGGCCCAACGAAATCGCCAGCCCCGTAACTTGGGGCAGGATGGCGTTGCGGACGGCATAGCGCAGAAAAATCCAACGCTCCGGCAAGCCTTTGGCTTCGGCGAGCAAGAGATAATCCTCGCCCAGCACCGTAACCATCATGCCGCGCATTCCCAGCGCGGAGCCGCCGATAGAGGCCAACAGAATGGAGAGGGCCGGCAGTGTCGAGTAATAAAGCGTATCCCACACCGACGACCAACTCAACCCCGAAGCTACGTTGCCGATGCGCGTGACGCCACCCGCGGGAAAGATGTTGAGCGTGAAAGCAAATATGAAGATCAACACAATGGCAAGCAGGTAATAGGGGATGGCGCTGATGCCCACCAAGACCCAACCGATGAGATGAACGCTGCGCGGGGTGCCGCGCCAGACAAAGAGCGCGCCCAACAAGACCGCCAACACAAACGACAGCAGCGTCGTGGTGAGAAGGAGTCCCACCGTCCACGGCAGCGCGCGCATGACCAACTCACTGACGGTTGCCGGGAAATAGCTGAGCGAGTATCCCAGGTCCAGAGTGAGTACGCTGCCCAGATAGCGCAGATATTGTTGCCAGAGCGGCAAGTCCAGACCGAAGCGCTCGCGATACAGATCGATAATCTGGGCGCTGTTGGCGATGACTTGGCCTTGGGATTCCAGGCGCGCGAAGATGGCGTTGATGGGGTCGCCTGGGGCAAGCCGGGGAGTGATGAAGTTAATGGTGGCGGCAATCCAGATCACCAGTAACAGGTTGAGCAGACGATTGCGAAGATAGAGAAGCGACATGGTTCCTCGGCCCAGCGCCCCCCGGAGGGGCGAGAAGAAGCAGGGCACGCCGGCAACCAGCCGGCGTGCCCTGCGCCTATTGTCGGCGCTTTCGACAGCTTAGCGGGTGACGGCTGCGCTACCCGCCGGTTGCAGATTCAGGATGATCTGATAGGTGCTGGCCCACCAGGTCGGCGGGTGGATATAGTTGTTCTCGCTGGTCGGCCAGTTGACCCAGTAGGTGTTGTTGAGGGGGATGATGCGCACCTGTTGGTACATAGGCAGGACCGGCAATTCGGGCAACCAGATCTCCATGGCCTGGCGCCAGAGTGCGCCCAAGGCGGGGTCGCCCGCGGGGAGCGTCGCCATGCGGTCCACAATGGCGTCGAACTCGGTGTTCGCCCAGCGGCCTACATTCATGGAGGCGCGCTCGCCGACGGGCACCACATGGCGGCTGTGGAATGCATCCACCTCGTTGTAGGGGTCTACGATGCTATAGCAAGGCGAAACGATTGCCACGTCGAACTTGCCGGTGTCTCGCTGCTCGCTAACCTGGGCGCCGGTCAGGAAGTTCGCTGTGGCGTCGATACCCACAGCCTGCCAATACCCAATCATGAGCGGGGTCACCGACTGCGCGGGCGGCCATTCGGAACTCATGAGCAAGGAGATTTGCAACCGCTGACCGTCCTTGGCGTAGATGCCGTCGTTGCCCTTGACATAGCCCTTGGACTCGAAGATTTCCATTGCCTTTTGGGGGTTGTATTCGGCGACCGGATACTTCGCGAAGAGGTCGGCGTGCTCTTCCAGCAAGCGGACCAGCGGCGGATAGAGTGGGAAGGTGTAGGCTGCGGGAATTGCGCCCGGCCCGCCCAACTCCGCCTCACCCACTTTGGCGCGGTCCAGGGCATAAGAGAGCGCCCAGCGCATATCCGGGTCGTTCCACGGCGCCTTGACCGTGTTCAAGAAGAAGGTGCGCGGGCAGGGGTCGATCCAGCCGTAGGGTCGCTCCGGGAACCAAGCGACGATGCGGTCGTTCTTGCTGCGGATGGTCTCGAAGAGACCTAGGGGCATGCGCGTGTGCGCGTCGATCTGGTTGGTTTCCAGCATGGCCGCGCCCTTTTCCGACGGGCCTTGCTCCACAAAGACCAGACGCTTGGGGGCGGGCAGGGGGTGGAAGCCGGTGACAGCTCCCCACCAGTCGTCGCGGCGGTCATAGACGAATTCGTTCTCCGAGGCCTTGACCAACTTATACGGCCCGGTCCAGACTGGCCAACCCTTGGCCAAGTCGAAGTTGCGGAAGGTTGTGGGGTCCTGGTCGGCCCAAATGTGTTCGGGCAGGATACGAACCATGCCCCAGATGCGCACGCCGAAGAAATCCACCAGGAAGCGGGGATAGGGCGCCGTGAGGGTAAAGTGCACGGTCAGGTCGTCTACCTTCTCCACGGCGGCTACCCAGGTGTTCATGTCGCCACCGTAGCTGAGGATGGGGTTGTCCTGGAGCGTGCGGATGGTGAAGACCACGTCGTCGGCATTGAAGGCTTCGCCGTCGTTCCAGGTCACGCCGTCGCGCAGGAAGACGGTGACGGCGGTGAAGTCCTCGTTGAACTCGTAGCCCTCGGCCAGCCACGGGATAAGCTCACCTGTCTCGTAGTTGAGATAGAAAAGGGACTCGATCATGGCCTGGTGATAGCCCTGGTTGATCCGGTTGCCCGAAATATAGGGGTTCGCCAGATCCGGGGCGGCTACCGCGCCGCCCTCAAAGGCAATAATCAACGTCTCTTCGCGGGGTACGTCACCGGTGACCGGGGCTACCAGAGCGGCGCTGCCGGTCTGGGGGGCAGGCGCGGCTGCCGGGGCAGCGGGCGCGCACGCGCTCAGGACGACGCTCAAGCAGAGCGCCAGCAGCGCCATCTGCATGAGCCACACTTTGCGAGCGACAACAGACATGAGTATGGTTTCCTCCGAACTCGTTGAATCGTTAGCAGTCGTTAACCAAAAAGTATCCACAAACCGTACCAAACTGTTCGCAATGACTCTATGCGGTTGTGCGTCTATCCAAGCCGTGCGGGGTGCGACCGGGACAGGACGGGGGTCTCAGTCGTCGGCCCAGCGCAAACCGGGGAAGTGACTGCGAAAGATGAAGCGCCCGGCGCATAACGTCGCCGCCACCCGTAACCAGGGCAACGGTCTGACCAGTACCAGGTCGGCGCGTTTCCCCACCGTAAGGACGCCGCGGTCTTGCAGCCCGACACAGGCCGCCGGGTTGGCTGCGATGAGCGCGGCTGCCTGGGGCAGTGTGAGGAGTCCCTCCTCAATCCAGCCAAAGGCTGCGTGCAACATGGACGCAGGATGGTAGTCGGTGAGCAAGATGTCCAGCGCTCCGGCATCAAGGATTTCACGCGCACTCACATTGCCGTTGTGGGAGGTTCCGCGCAGAGCATTGGGCGCACCCATCGCGACATACATTCCCTGTCGCCGCGCGGCCAGGGCTGCCTCGACGGTGACCGGGAATTCGCACAGGACGGCGCGCAAACCGGCCATGAGCGCCACCTTCTCGGCTGTATCGTCGTCATGGGAGGCCAGCACGATGCCATGCTCATGGCAGAGTGCGCTGACTTCGCGCAGCGTGGCGGACGCAGCCAGGTCTGCAGCTTCGGCCAACAGCACATCCAACGCACGGGCTACGGCGGCCTCCTCCACGCGATACCAAGCGGACATGGTATGCAGGTATGTTTCGATATCGCGGTATTGCCCCTGGCCTGGCGTGTGGTCCATGA
>CAKZVN010000281.1 GCA_937922105.1 uncultured Litorilinea sp. | reverse complement strand
CCGTCCGGCACGACAACGTCAGTCTGCGCCGAGTCGTCGAGACGCTGGGCGAGGCGCTGCTACTCCAGGGGCGCTATGGGGAGGTGGTGGAGTTGGCCCAGGCCTATACCGACCATGCCCAGCCCGATCTGCGCATCAGCGCCGAATTTATGTGGGGGGCGGCGCTGTCGCTGGAAGGCTTAGCGCTGGACGAGGCTGCCCGCCATCTAGGCAATGCCGAAACGCTCCTGCGCGAGCAAGGCCTTGAAGCGGGAGCCGTCCCCGTGCAGGTCGCCCAGGTCCACTTTGAGTTGGGCAACATTGACGCGCAGCAGGGCCGCCTATCCCAAGCCATCGAGCGCTACCGGCGCGCCCTGGAAGCGACGCGCGGCGCGCCCGGCGACGCAGCCTTGCGTTCCCAGATTCTAGCCCACAACAATTTGGCCTATCATCTACACCTGCTGCGCGATCCCCAGGCGTTCGACCATGTGCAACAGGGGTTGGCCCTGGCTCAGGAGAAGGGCATGTTGACGCTCCTCCCCTACTTGCTCTCCACCCTGGGCGAGCTACACCTGGCGCAAGGTGACCTCCAAGCCGCCGAGACCGCATTCCGCCAGGGGTTGGTCCACGCCCAGCGGCTGGCACAACCGGAGCGCATTGCGGGGCTAACCGCCAACCTGGGGCTGGCGGCGCTGGCTCAGGGCCAAACCGAGTTGGCGGTGCATCGCTTCTCGACCGCGCTGGCGCAGGCCGACGCGGTGCCCAACCGCTTCTTGGCTGCGCAAATCCGGCTGTGGTTGATCCCGCTACTGCCGATTGAAGCAGCCCGTCCTCACTTGGAAGCCGCGCGCGCGGCCATTGAAGCGGGCGGCTTTGGCCGGTTGCGCGACGACTTGGCTGCCCTCACCGCGCGTCTCGACCCGGCAACTGCCGCGACCGGCTAACCCGCACTCTATCCCGTCACATCGCCACCAATCGCCGGCTTGCGTTTGCTGACGCTCATGTTGACGCGCGCGCTGACGCGCCTGTTGACAAAGCGGTGACGCAGCGCCCCTATGCTTCTGGTAGACGAAGCGTCCGGGCGTGCCCACAGCAAGGGCCGCCCAGTTGGCAAAACGGGTCTTTCGCACGGCCCGATCACACACAAGCACAAGGAGCAAGAGGTCCTATGTCCTGGCAACTTGACATCGCCCATTCCGAAATCCAGTTCAAGGTCCGCCACATGATGGTCAGTTGGGTGCGCGGCCAATTCGAGAAGTTCAGCGGCACTGTTCAACTGGATGAGCAAAATCCGGCGAACACGCAGGTCGAGATCACCATTGACGCAGCCAGCATCAACACGCGGCAGGCCGACCGTGACGCGCATCTGCGCTCGCCTGATTTCCTGGATGTCGCCAATCACCCGACCATCACCTTTAAGAGCAAGCGCGTGGAGTTGACCGGCGAGCGCACAGCCAAGCTGGTGGGTGACTTGACCATCCGCGGTGTTACCAAGGAAGTCACCCTGAACGTAAACTACGCCGGGCAGTCCAAGAGTCCGTTCGGCCCCTTTGTCACCGCGGGCTTCAGCGCCGAGACCACCATCAATCGCAAGGACTGGGGCCTGGTGTGGAACGCGATGATCGAGAGCGGCGGCGTGCTGGTGGGCGAGGAGATTCACATCTCCATCGAGATGGAATTGATGAAGAGCGTGGAAGAGGCCCAGCCGGAGTTGGCAACCGCATAAGGCGCACGGCCTACAAACGCAGAAGCATGGGTCCCGGTCATGACAAGGCTGCGTCATGACCGGGATTGCTATTGGCGCCAGGTGTGGAGACAGCCTCGCGCTTATCCCTCCAGCGTATAGATCTCTTTCATCGCTACCCATGTGGAACCGGGCGGCGCGCCGGGAACCGTTTCCTGGAAGGTCCGCATGAGCGCGTCCCATTCCTGTGCGCGGGGATGCTCCATATACGTGGGCAGGTCGCGCTCCATGTCAAAGTCGTCGTCGGTCTCCATGAACATGAAGAGCGTCCGCCCAAAGCGATAGATATACATGCGGCGAATACCTGCGCGCAACAGACCGGCATTCACCTCGGGCCAAGGATTGGCGTGATAGTCTTCATAGCGCCGGATTAGCTCCGGGTCATCTTTGAGCAGCACCGTCATGGCGTAGCGTTTCATGTGTGCCTCCGCTTGTGTGTATCATCGAGGGACAACCTGCATGGGGCCCCTTCTGGCTGGCGAGCGACCGGCGTCGAGCGCAACAGGCGCGCAAGGAATCGGGTAGACTGCCGGCTGCCGCCCCAGTATACAGCAGGCGGGCGGGACGGGATAGCCGCGCCAAAGCCGCTTGCGGGATTGACGACCGCCGGGTTCGCATGTATAGTTGAAGTCCGGCACGCGGCGCGCCACGACGCGCCGGCTCCCAATCGCCGCTGACCGTTTTACGTGTTCGACCCCAAACCCGCCCCGATTTATCGTTTGATCACCGCTCAGCAAGATCAGCCATTGCATCCACAGGACACAGTAGAGAGGAACCCATGCTCGACCTTGACGCCCTGCCCATGCGCCTGGCTGTGGGCCAGATCAACCAACTGACCGACGACGTGATCCTGTTCGCCAAACAGTTGGGCATCCAAGACATCCAGTTCAATATGTTTCACGGCTCGCCCCACTTGCCCGGCGAAGAGCAGTGGGAGTATCTCGACTTGGTGCGTTTGCGCACGGCTTGCGAAGACGCCGGGCTGCGCCTCAACGCCATCGAAAATGTGCCCATCAAGTTTTACATCAAGGCGATGTTGGGCCTGCCCGGTCGCGATGAGCAGATCGAGCACATGCAGAACACCATCCGCAACATGGGCCGCGCCGGCATTCCCATCTTCGGTTATCACTTTGCCGTTGACGGGGTCTGGCGCACCTCCCACACCACCCTGGCGCGCGGCGGTGCGAAGGTCACCGCGTTCGACTATGCCTTGGTGGAAAATGCGCCGCTGACCCACGGGCGCGTCTACACCGACGAAGAAATTTGGGACAACTACGCCTATTACATCAAGGCCATTTTGCCGGTTGCCGAGGAAGCGGGCGTCAAACTGGCGTTGCATCCCGACGATCCGCCCGTGCCCCAGCTGGCGGGCGTCGCGCGCATCATGCGTAACTTCGAGAACTTCAAGCGCGCGATGGAGATCGGCGATAGCCCCAACCACGGTTTGGATTTTTGCGTCGGCTCCTGGTCGGAGATGAACCCGGAGGGCGTCTTGCCTGCCATTCGCCACTTCGGCAGCCAGGGCAAGATCTTCTACGTGCACTTCCGCGATGTGCTGGGCAGCGTGCCCAAGTTCCGCGAGGCTTTCATCAACGAGGGCAACCTGGACATGTTCGAGGTCATGCGCACCCTCAAGGAAGTAGGTTTCAAGGGCTTTTTGCTGGACGACCACGTGCCGATGATGAGCAACGACAGCGGCTGGAACAACCGCAGCCGCGCCTTTGCCCTGGGGCAGATGAGCGTCATGCTCGACATGGTCCACCGCAACTAGGCGCCGCCCAAGCCACGCGGCGCAATTCTTCCGCCTATCCGCCGGTGTGACGTACAATGAACCCGGCGACCTGTTTACGAGCGCAGGGCGCGCTTGGAGCGGTCGCCGGGTGCGCGTGCCTGCCCCTCCTCCGGCACGCGAGGAGCCGACCATGCCGCAGAAAACCCTCCTCATCATCGGTGCGGGCGTCGCCGGGCTGGCTGCCGGTTGCTACGCTCAGATGAACGGCTGGCAATCCCACATCTTCGAGCTACACAACCTGCCCGGCGGTCTTTGCACAGCCTGGACGCGCAAAGGCTACACCTTCGACGGCTGTATCCACTACCTGTTCGGTTCAGGCGCAGGACAACCCTATCACCAACTCTGGCGCGAGTTGGGCGCGGTGCAAGACCGCCCCATGATTGATCACCGCGTCTTTATGCACGTGATTGACCCCGACGGCACAACGCTCACCGCGCATACCGACCCGGACGAATGGCAGGACCACCTCCTCCGCTTGGCCCCAGAAGATGGCGGCGCGTTGCGCAGTCTGGCGCAGGGGGTACGCGATTTTCTCCGCTTCGATCTGTCGCTGTTACAGATGAAGCCGCGACGTCTGATGAACGCCCAGGACGGCGCGCGCCTGCTGGCGGGCATGACACCCTATCTGCCGGTGCTGGCGCGCTGGGGTATGCTCTCGGCGACCGACTTCGCCCGGCGGCTCCGTAATCCGTTTTTGCGCCGCGCCTTCCCCCATCTCTTTGCCTGGCCCGACATCCCCATGATGGCGGGTTTGTCGCTGCTGGCTTATATGCACACGGGCAACGCGGGCTTCCCGGTGGGCGGCTCGCTGGAGTTTGCCCGCGCCATCGAGCGGCGCTATCTGGCGCTGGGCGGGCAGATCACCTATCGCGCCCAGGTGGAGCGCATCCTGGTGCGCGACGGGCGCGCGGTGGGTGTGCGTCTCTATGACAACCGCGAAGTGAGCGGTGATGCGGTCATCTCCGCCGCGGATGCGCGGGCGACGCTCTTTGATATGCTGGGCGGCGCGCATCTGCCGCGCATCTACCGGCGCATCTTCGACGGGCGCTTGCCCATCCACTCGCAGATGCAACTATCGTTGGGCGTGAACCGCGATGTCAGCAGGGAGCCGCACTGGGCGACCTATCTGCTGCCGGAGCCGGTGACCATCGCCGGTGAGCCGCGTCACGAGATCGGCATCAAGCACTATTGTTTCGATCCCAGCCTCGCCCCGCCGGGCAAGTCGGTCTTGATGGCGATGATCCCGACGCGCTA
>CAKZVN010000280.1 GCA_937922105.1 uncultured Litorilinea sp. | reverse complement strand
GACGGCACCCTGGTTGCCGCCGTTCCCCAGGGCTGGATGCGCCGGTGGGATGCGACGGGCCGGGTCTATGCCAAACCGTGGGAAAGCGCCGCCGCCATCCTGCCACACCTGGATGTCCTTGTCTTGTCGCTGGAAGACATTGACTACGACCTGGGCCGGCTGCACCCGTTCTTCGAGTACATTGACCTGATTGTGGTAACCGAGTACCGCGAGGGCAGCACCATCTATACCCGTCGCGCGCCGGGTCGCATTACCCAGACCAAGATTCCGCCCCGCCCGGCGCGTGAAGTGGACCCCACCGGCGCGGGCGATGTCTTTGCCACGGCCTTTGTGATCCGCTATCAAGAGACGGGCGACCCTGGCGAGGCGGCCCGCTTTGCCAACATCACGGCTTCCTTCAGCGTCGAACATCCCGGCGTGCGAGGCGTGCCCACGCGGGACATCGTGTTAAACTATATGCTGGCGCATCCGGTCGAACTTTTCGAGGAAGAGTGAATCTCGCCTTGTTGAAGAGCGCCCCGGGCGACTGTTCGGTCTGCATGTTCGTGTCGTAAATCTAACTCGAAACCAGGAGCCATGACGGCCCGCATTTACGCATTCGCCAACCAAAAGGGAGGCGTCGCCAAAACCACCACCGCCGTCAACCTGGGCGCTTATTTGGCCCAGGCCGGGCGGCGCGTCCTGATCGTGGATACCGACCCCCAGGGCAATGCCACCACCAGCCTGGGCGTGGACCCGCGCAGCCTCTCCCTGAGCCTTTACAACGTGCTCATCGAGCAGGCCCCCATCCAACGCACCATCACCCTCACCGATCGCGTCGGCCTGGACTTGGTCCCCGCCACCACCGATCTAGCCGGCGCGGAAGTCGAGATGGCCCGCCTCATGGCGCGCGAGCGGCTGTTGGAGCGCGCGCTGCGTCCTCTGCTCCCGCTCTATGACTATATCTTGATTGACGAACCGCCCAGCCTGGGTCTTTTGACCATCAACGGCTTAACCGCCGCACACGGCGTCATCATCCCGGTGCAATGCGAATACCTGGCGCTGGAGGGCCTCAGCCTCCTATTACAGACGATTCGCCAGGTGCGCGAGGTGCTCAACGACCGCCTGGAGATTGCCGGGGTGGTCTTGACCATGTTCGACAGCCGCATCAACCTGGCCCAACAAGTCGTGCAGGAAGTCTGCGAGTATTTCCCGGAGCAGGTCTTCCAGACCATCATCCCGCGCAACGTGCGCTTGAGCGAGGCGCCTAGTTTCGGCAAGACCATTCTCAGCTATGCGCCCCACAGCGCCGGTGCGCTGGCTTATCAGGCCCTCGCCCAAGAGTTCCTGGAGCGGGCCGAAAACCCGACGGCGAAGTTGGTGGCGGCGTAGCCGCAGGTGCAGCGTCAGACGAAGTCTGTGTGGAGAGCAACAACATGGGGACCGCGGAACCGACCAACAGCGCCAATCGTCGCCGTACCCTGGGACGGGGGCTGGGCGCGCTGATTGTCAACACCGAGCGCGCACCCGCACCGGAGCCGCTGCCCGCGCCCGGTGACACCGGTTATTGTCTCCTTTCGCCCGACCACATCTCGCCCAACCCGCGCCAGCCGCGTGGGCGCTTCGACCCTGCCGCGTTGGAAGAATTAGCCGCCTCCATCCGCACCCACGGCATCATCCAGCCCCTGGTCGTGACCGCCAACCCCCATGTACCGGGGACCTACTGGCTGGTTGCGGGCGAACGGCGCTGGCGCGCAGCCAAGTTGGCCCAACTGGAGAGCGTGCCCGCCATCGTGCGTGAAGCCTCGCCCTTACAGTTGGTCGAATGGGCGCTGGTGGAAAATGTCCAGCGTGCCGACCTCAGCCCGCTGGAAGAAGCCGCCGCCTACCAGACCCTCATCACGGAATTCGCGCTCACCCAGGCCGACATCGGCGCACGCGTGGGCAAGAGCCGCTCTGCCGTCGCCAACACGCTGCGTCTCCTCCAATTGCCCGCGGATGTGCAAGAGGCGCTCAACGCGGAACGCATCAGCGCCGGTCATGCGCGCGCCCTCCTGGGCTTGCCCGACGCGGCGACCATGAGCCAAGCCCTGGCGGAAATTTTGGCGCGCGACCTCTCCGTGCGCCAGACCGAGGAGTTGGTCAAGCGCCTGGCGCAGCCCCCAAGCGACACACCCGCCGCGCCGCCTCCCCCCATCGAGACCGGTGACGAGCGCGACGCCTACTACGCCCACATCGAACAGCGCTTCCGCGAGGCGCTGGGCACACGCGTCAGCCTCAGCCGCAGCCGTGACGGCGGCGGGCGCTTGATCGTCCACTTCTTCGACGAAGAAGACTTAGCCGGTCTCTACCAGTTGATCGTCGGTGATGAGAGCGAAGAAGGGTGGTAGGCGGGCCACCTACCCCGCGTGAGGAACGCGCCATGACGCTCACCCCGTGGCCCGCGCGGCGCCGCCACCATGACCGCCGCGGATTCGGTTGGGGCATCATCGGGGCTTCGGATGTCGCAGCCCGCCGCTTCATCCCGGCGCTGCGCCGCCTGCTCTATCCTACCCTCGGCGCCGCGGACCAAACCCAGGGCGGCACGGTACTGGGTCTTTTCAGCACCAATGAAGCGCGCGCCGCCGCATTCGTGGCCCACCACGCCATTCCCCACGCCTATCTGAACTTAGCCGACCTCCTGGCGCAGCCGGACATCGAGTGCATCTACATCGCCAACCACCCGCGCCACCATGCCCAATCCGCGCTGGCGGCGCTGGCGGCGGGCAAACACGTGTTGTGCGAGCCGCCCCTCGCGCTCAGCGCAGAGGAGGCGCAACTGGTCGCGCATACGGCGTTGGGCCGCGGCTTGACCCTGGCAGTCAACTATGTACGTCGCGCCGACCCTGCGATCCTCGCCTTGCGCGCGCAATTGGCGGAACAGGCCATCGGCGACGTGCTGGCTCTCCGCGTCCACAACAGCGCGCTCCTGCCCCCGGCGCGCCAGACTTGGCGTCTGCGCCGGCCCGGTGGCGGCGTGCTCTTCGATCGCACCCTACACAGCGTAGACCTGGTACGCTATCTCCTGCGCGACGAAATCGACGCGGTCTATAGCCAAGCGTCCCCCGCGCTGCTGGGCAGCAACGTGGAAGAGGACGTAACCAGCCTGCTCACCCTGCGCCGCCAGGGAATTGTTGCCGGGGTGCACGATTCCTTCTATCTCCCCCACCTACCCGACCTGCTCGAGGTGATCGGCAGTCGCGGCGCCTTGACTGCGCACCACTGCTGGACCGACGACCGGCCCAGCACCCTCACCTTGCAACGCCACGGCGCGCTCCAGAGCTTACCGGTCACAGCGGAGGACCCCTACGCGGTGGCAATACGCGCTTTCCACGCCGCCGTCACCGGCACCGGCGCAATCCTAGCCGGCGGAGCGGACGGCGTGCAAAGTCTCTTGGTCATCGAAGCCGCCGCAGCTTCTCTGGAAAGTGGACAGCGCGCCCATCCGGGAACACTGCGCGCCACCGGGCGCGCGCCGCGCTAGACCGGCGCGCGTAGACGTCCCTAGCGCTTAGTGGCGCAGGTGCTGATGCCGAAGGGCGCATAGGCCGGGCACCAGCCGATGGCTGCGGTCGCCAACGGAATCAAGCCAATCGCGCCCCACCAACTGCCGAAATAAACCCCCGCGCCGATGATCACCAAACCGGCGACGATGCGAATGATACGATCCGTAGACCCAACGTTGCGTGTCATGCCAAAGCTCTCCTTGTCCGAAACCGGACCGGCTGCGGTCCGCTGCTATACAGGAACGACGAGGCGTTTTGATATCCGCCTCTTTGCTATCGCCCAGCATAGCAGACGCGGCACAGGCTGTCTGTGACAAGGTCACACAGCGCGTGCCCGCGCGCGCAACATCTCCGCGTCGAGGACGGTGATGGCGCCGCGGCCCAGCGCAATAGCCCCGGCGCGTTCTAAATCTTTGAGAATACGACTGACGACCTCGCGCGCGGTCCCCAGTTCCAGCGCAATCGCCTGGTGGGTTACGCTCACTTTCTCGCCGGGCGCTGCCACAGCCAGCAGATAATCGGCAATGCGCGCATCAACGCGGCGGAAGGCGATCTCCTCCACCGTGGCGATGACCATCGCCAAGCGCTGCGCCAAGACCCCCACCACGTACTCTCGCCACCCCTCGTCCTGTGCCAGCCAGGCGCGCAACACCGGCGCGGGGACCAGCAGCGCGCGTACTTCGCTCTCGGTGACGGCAAAAGCAGGAAACCCCGACCGGCTCAGAATACAGGATGCGGTGAGAATACAGCTTTCGCTCGCCTCGATGCGATAGAGGGTGATTTCGCGTCCGCTCTCGCTCACCTTGAAGACACGCACTGAGCCGCTGAGCACCAACGCCAAATGCGAACAGACATCACCTTCCCAAAAGATGGTCTGTCCTGCCGGAATGGTTTGCAGGATGGTCTGTTGCATCACCTGGGCGCGCATCGCCGGGGAGGCTTGCGCCAAGAACGGGAAATAACGTTGTAGTTCGTTGAAGTCAATGCGCTCGCTCATTCCTTTGTGCCCATTCCCATACGAAGACAAATCTCGTACAATTTTTGTCCACTCTATGTTCCACCTCTGTTGTTGAAAGAATGTACAATGTGTGCTAGCATCTTCGGAACGTGATTGGAACACGAAATCGTCATACTATCGTTAACCCGGACGGGAACGGCTCCGGTCGCTTCCATCGCTCGGGCTGAAGC
>CAKZVN010000279.1 GCA_937922105.1 uncultured Litorilinea sp. | reverse complement strand
AGGCTGTGGTAGCGGGTGGCAGTGAAGGGGGAGGGGATGCCCGCAAAGATGCCGTCGCCGTCATGATGAACCGGGCTGACCTTGCCGTGCATGAGTCGGGGGGCGCGGACAACCTCCCCGCCGAAGACGTGCCCGATGCATTGTTGGCCCAGACAGACGCCCAGCACCGGAATCTGCGCGCCCAGCACGCGGATCACGTCGTTGCTGATGCCGCTGTCCTTGTCGGGCGAGCCGGGACCTGGGCTGATGACGATATGGGTGGGGCGCAAGTCGCCCAGTTCCTCCACGTCAATCTCGTCGTTGCGCCAGACGCGAATCTCACGGTCGGTGTAGGCGCCGGGCACGTGGTGGTGCAGGATCAATTCGCCGAGAAACTGCACTAGATTGTAGGTGAAACTGTCGTAATTGTCGATCACGGCGATCATGGGGTGGGCCTCCGGGCAGACAAGGACGCAACGCGCGCAAGATGAATAAGACTAAGTGGTGGCTTCGGCCTTTTTGCGGCGACGCTCTGCGCCGCGGCTAATGCGGTTCCAGACGCCGGTCAAGCCCATGGCTTGCTTGGCGGCGAGCAAGGTCTGCTTGGCTTCCTCGCGGGCGCGCAGCGTGCCCTCGTAGAGCAGCTCGTCCACATAGCCGGTCTGGGCTTCGTAATAGGCGCGGCGCTCGCGCATGGGGTCGAGGAAGGCGTTGAGCGCGCGGGCGAGTTTCTCTTTGACTTCCACATCGCCGACTTTGCCGGCGCGGTAGCGCGCCTTGAGGTCTTCGACTTCAGCATGGTTGGGGTTAAAGAAGTCGTGGTAGATGAAGACCGGGTTACCCTCGACGCGACCGGGGACGTCGGCGCTGATGCGGTTGGGGTCGGTATACATACCCATGACGCGGCGGCGGACCGTGGCTTCGTCGTCGCTGAGGAAGATGGCGTTGTCCAGGCTTTTGCTCATTTTGGCTTGACCGTCGGTGCCGACCAGCGTGCCGCCCACCACGTAAGGTTCGGGGAGAGGGAAGACTTCACCATAGGCGTTGTTGAAGCGCCGCGCGATCTGGCGCGTCAATTCGACGTGGCTTTCGTTGTCTTTGCCCACAGGAACCAGGTGGGCGCGCGGCAGGAGGATGTCGGCGGACTGGAGCACCGGGTAGCCGAGCAGGTTGTAGGGAATCTGCTCCATGTGCGCAGCCGCAGCCATGTCCTTGATGGTGGGCAGCTGTTGCAGCCGTTCCACGGTGATCAGACCGGAGAGCAGCAACTGCAACTCGTAGGTCTCGTGGATGGCGGATTGGAGGCAGAAGGTGGCTTTGGCCGGGTCAATGCCGATGGCAAGGTGGTCCATGACGATGGCGCGCGCGTTGTCGGAGATGGCGAGGATGTCCTCCTTGTCCGGCTTGGTGGTGAGCATGTGCAAGTCGGCGATGAGGAAGAAGCATTCGTATTGGTCTTGCAGCGCGAGACGATGGCGATGGCTGCCGACGAAATGGCCCAGGTGCAGTTTGCCGGTGGGCCGGTCACCGGTGAGGATGCGCTTACGAGGTTGGGTGTCGCTCATGATCGTTCGTTCCTCCGATGGATGGTGGATTCGGAATCGGGCAGGGGCTTATAGCCCGCGCTCGGCGTGCTCCACAGCGAGCGCCAGCGCGTGCGCTTTGTGAAGTGATTCGTTGAATTCGTAGGTCGGGTCGCTGTCGGCGACGATACCGCCGCCGGCTTGAAGATAGCAGATGTTGCCGCGCATGGTGATGGTGCGCAGGGTGATGCAGGTGTCCATGGTGCCGCTGTAGTCAATATAGCCGACGGCACCGGCATAGGCGGCGCGACGGATGCCCTCCAGTTCTTCGATGATCTCCATGGCACGCACTTTGGGCGCGCCGCTGACGGTCCCGGCGGGGAAGGTGGCGCGCAGTAGGTCGAAGGCGTCTTGGCCCGGTTTGGGTTTGCCGCGCACATCGCTGACGATGTGCATGACGTGGCTGTAGCGTTCCACGACCATCATGGTGGGGACGGTGACGGTGCCGTATTCGCAGACGCGGCCCAGGTCGTTGCGTCCCAAGTCTACCAGCATGACATGCTCGGCGCGTTCTTTGGGGTCGTTGAGCAGGTCGGCGGCGAGCGCGTCATCCTCTTCCTGGGTTTTGCCGCGCCAGCGGGTTCCGGCGATGGGGTGGAGGAAGGCGGTGCCGTTTTCCAGGCGCACATGCATTTCCGGGCTGGAGCCGATAAGGCGCAGCGGTTCACCTTCGATGCCGGCGGTGCCGCTGAAGTCCAGGAAGAACATGTAGGGGGACGGGTTGAGCATGCGCAGCGCGCGATAGATGGTGAAGGGATCGGCTGGCGTGGGGCGGCTCAGGCGTTGGCTGAGGACGACCTGGAAGATGTCGCCTGCAGCAATGTACTCTTTGGCGCGGCGTACCCGCTCTTCGTATTCGGCCTGGGTGACGTTGCTCTGCCAGACCGCGTCGTTGTGATAGGTCGGGGTGACGGGCGGAGCGAGGGGCTGGCGCAGATCGGCGACGATGCCCTCGATACGTGCGATGGCGTCGGCATAGGCGGGCCGCGGGTCGTCTTCGATGCGCATGGTGGCAATGACGATCAGGCGATGGCGCACATGATCGAAGACCACCAGGTTGTCGGCAAAGAGTAGAGCCATGTCGGGGATGTCGAGCTTGCGTTCGGCGGTGGCGGGCAGGCGCTCCATGAAGCGCACCAGGTCATAGGCGAAGTAGCCGACCGCGCCGCCGGTGAAGCTGGGCAAGCCGGGGACAGGAACCGGCTTGCGCCCGGCGAGGGCATCCTTGACGACGTCCAGCGGGTCGCCGTGGCGCTCTTCCAGGATGGTGCCGCCGCTGGCGCCCAGGATGGTGCGGTCGCCATAGGAAACGGCGGACATGGGCGCATGGACGCCGATGAAGCTGTAGCGCCCGACAATCTCGCCCTTTTCCACCGATTCAAGTAGAAAACTCGGCCCGTGGGGACGTGCGCGCAGCTTGAGATAGACCGAGACAGGCGTCTCCAGGTCGGCGGGCAACTCGCGGTGAATCGCAATTAGATTGCCCCGCGCAGCCAGGGCGCGCACTTCATCGAGACTGGGCTTATAGACGGCTTGCATAGATTCCTCCTGGTTGAGCTGCTTGGGCATCCAGGGCTGCCCGCAAACTGGACGGGACGGCGAGGCGCGGGCACGAAAAAACCTCGTCGCCACACAGAGACTCTGTGTAGGGACGAGGCGTAACTGACTGCCCCGCGGTGCCACCCCGCTTAGACCGGTCGAGCCGTGGACGTTGCCTTCCAACAAAAAAAGCCCGGCGTGAAACGCACGGACTCTGCCAGTCTCACTCATTGCGCTGCGGGAGCTGCGAAGCTCCGAGAGCGCGTGCCCGATAACGGCGGCATCACCGGGGTCGCCTACTGGCTCATGGCGTTGGGCGTCCGACTCCCCAGTCCATTCGCGTGCTGCGCTGCTATCCCCGTCTCAGCCGGTGGGGACTCTCTGAAGCTCGCTTTGCCCGTTACTCGTCTGGTTCCCAGTCGTTGTCTATTTGCTTGCGCCTACTATAGCAGAATGTTGCGGCTTGTCAAGCAGGGATCGTGGGCGATGGAAAGCCCGCGTGTTCTGTGCGTAGGCGTGCTGTGGATGATGACGTTGCGTGGGGTGAAGGGATACGCGGCGCTGGGTTAACGGTTGCGAAATGTGGCGGCAATCGCGACGCCCGCCAAGACCACCAGCCCGCCGATGAATTGCTGGGGAGCCGGGAAGCTGTTGAACAGGACCAACGACCAGAGCAAGGTCGCGACTGGGCTGATGGTGAGGATGATAGCGTGGAGGCTCATGGTAAGGCGGCGCAGGGCCTGGTAGTAGAGCGTGCGGCTGATGACCACGTCCACTGTCCCGGCGATGACCAGGATCAGCCACCCCTCGGCAGGCGGGGCGACCGTGGGTGGGCGAAAGAGCGCAATGATGCCCAGGGTGAGGGTGGTGTAAAACAAGCGCCCGAAGAAGAAATCTATGAAGCCCAGGGTGTGGGCGTACCGCTTGACCACCGCAGCGTGGAGCGCGTATAAGAGCGTGCTCAGGAGCACGAGTAGCGAACCGAAACGCAGCAGATCGCCGGGCTGGAAAGTGACTAGGAAGACACCCACCAGGGCTAACGCGCCGCCTGCCAGCTGGATGCGGTTGATCTTCTCGCGCAGCCAGACGACGCCGAGGATGATGCTGAACAAGATGGAGGTCTTGGCGAGCATGGCGGCGGCGCCGGCGTCAATGTAGGCGACCGCGGAGTAACTGAGCGCGGTGCTTGTGCCCACCAGAAAACCGACCGTCGCCAGGAAAGCAAAGTGGGTGCGCAGGGTTTCCAGGTGAAGTTGGCGGCGCCAGGCGCCGTAAAGGCCGACCTGGATTGCCGCTACGCCGAGGACACCGGTGGCGGACCAGAGCGGGTCGAAATAGGGCAAGAGGGCGCGCGCAAAGATGAAATGACCGCTGTCCACCAAGAGCAACAGGGCGAAGAGTGCGCCGGTCGTGCCAGTGAGTTGGGCGAGCGCCGGGGTGCGGGCGGTCTGCATGGCGTTAGAGCAGGTTGCGGACTTGGCGCTTCATGGTGACCATGAGCGCGTGGAGACCGCGCAGGCGCTGGGGGGTGATGGCTTCATGAAGGCCGAGGAGATTGTAGACATCCTCCGGCGTGTCCAGCACGGCTTGGGGTGCGGCCCCGTCCAGCCCCTCTACCAGGATGGAGGCATAGCCGCGCACGGTGGGCGACTCCGGCGGGATGTCCAAGTAGAAGTGGACATGCCCCTGGGTGGGATGCTGACCGGCGTCGGCCCCTTCCAGTTCGGTAAACAGGAAGACAGGGGTTTGGCATTCGTGGACCTGCTCCATGGCGTCGCGCTTGCCTGCCAAGCGGTCGGGCAAGTCGGGGAGTTGCATGCTGAATTCCAGGAGCATCTCCAGCCGCTCGCGCGGGGTGGCGGCGCGAAATTCCTCGACGATGGCGCGCAAACCCGCGGGCAAGCGGTCGAAGCGAGCATCCGGTGCAGAGTCCATTGCCATGCTGCATCCTTGTCTGGAGCACTGTAAAGTCGAACCGATAGGCTTCATGCTAACCGAGGGGCGAAGTTCCGTCAAAACCGGCGGGAAGCGCCGTGCGAGGGCTGTCCACTGGGCAGCCCTCGCACGGTGTCAAGCGGATGGATTGGGGGCGGCGCGGCGATTTGCCGCCGCGCAGGGATTCGAGTCGCGTCATCTATTCGACGATGCGGAAGGTGGCGCTGGTGCTGCGCCCCCAGACGTCGGTGAAGAACATTTGCTCGGCATAGGCGGGCAGGACGTTGAAGTCGCCGGCGAGCGTCGCCTGGACGTTGAAGGTGTACTCGTAGGTCCCCGCCTGGAGGTAGGTGGCGAAGAGTACGACCTTGTCGTCGCGGACGTCAGTGTAGGTGGGCGTCCAGAAGCGCCACCAGGTGGGTTTGCCCTCGTCTATCACGTCCAGGATGGGGAAGTCGTAGACCTCGCTGGTGGTGGCCAGGCTGGGGTCAATCGGCTCGGTTCCCGCGGGGAGCGGCGTCTCGACCAGTAAGTGGAAGAGATCGGTGGGCGCCACGATGGTGACGGTGACGCTGATGACGTCGCCGACTTTGGCCTGACTAATGGGCGTGCCGTTGTTGTCGCTTGCCAGCGCGAAGCGGCGATCTACGACGATGCCGCGGTCGCGCGCCTCGATTTCACTGGCGTCCAGGAAGTAGCGCAGATAGGTGGTGTAATAGAGACGACCTAGGTCGCCTTCGCGACCGAACCGCAGCGCGTTGCCGGTATCGCGCAGGAGGTCGGCGACCTCGGCGCGCAGACGGATGCGCTCGCCCACGGTTGCCGGGGTGACCGCGCCGCTGCCTAGTTCCTCACCGTTGAGGGTGACGCTCCAGCGATAGTCGCCGTCCAGCTCACGCGTGTAGGTGAGCCAGTCGGTGAGCGCAATGAGCGCCCAGGCCGTCTCCTGCGTGTTGGACCAGCTGCCGGCTTGGCGGGTCTGCATGAGCCAGCGCACGACCTGGGTGAGGAGGGGGTTGTCCGGGTCGCTGCGCAGGAATGCCGCCAGCGCCACCGCGGTGGAGCGGGTGTCGGTGTTGAGCGTGCGGAAGTCGGTGGAGTCTTCCTGCCACCAGGCGGTGGTGCCGGTGACTTTGGCTGCGGCGAAGAGGTCGTCCAGCAGGGTATCCACGCGACGGTCGGCGGCATCGGTCTGCATGGCGTGTAGCGCCATGGCGAGGTAGGCTTTGCCGTAGATGCCCAGTCGCTCGCGCGCGTCGAAGAGCGTTCCGGCGCGACCGGGGTCACCGTGCCCGATTTGGGCGAGGACGAAGTGCATGAAAGCCATCTCGTTGAGCAACCAACGCGCCTGGACTTGGCTGGGCGCGAGGAAGGCACGGTCCAGGTAGTCCACTGCGTTTTGGATGGTGCGCGCGGGGACGGTGGCGCCTTGGTTTTGGGCCTCGGCGAGGCCCCAGAGGATGTAGGCAGTGATGAAACTGGAACTGCGCTCGTTGGGCCAATAGCCCCAACCGCCGTCGGGATTCTGACGGGCAATCAGGCGCTGCACCGCGTCGGTCATGTTGGTTTCCAAGCCGGCGCGCAGTTCAGGGTTGTCAATGCCCAGTTGCTCCAGCGCACGCACGGTGAAGACGTTGGGCAGGAAGCGGCTGACCAGTTGCTCGTTGCAGGCGTAGGGGTATTCCTCCAGATAGCGCAGCCCGTCCAACATGCCCGCAGCCAAGCTGGGTTCCAGAGTGACCAGCAACTCGCCCTGGTCGCGCGCGGCGGCAGGTAGGCGGATGGCTTCGGCTGTCCCGCCCGGTGGGACGATGCCCGCAGTGGCGACCGTCTCGCGCGCTTCGTAGCGTTTGACCGGAATGGCGAGCACGACGCCATCGCTGAGGGAGGTCCCGTCGCTGGTGTCGGCAATGGCGGTGAGGGTCACGACGACAGTGGTGGCGTTTGCCTCCACCGCGATGGGCCATCCGGCGCGCAGTTGCCCGCGCGCTTCTAGGCCGAACCCTTGCACCGGCTCCGAACTGTCGGTGATGGAGGCGCCGCTCAATTGGAGCGCGACCAGCCCGTTTTCCAGATCGAAGCCGGTGGTGTTGAGGATCGCCGCGCCGATCTGGGCCTGGTCGCCCGCGGTGAAGAAGCGCGGGAGGATGGGGCGTACCTGGAGTTCTTTGGTGGCGACTACGTCGTAGACCGCGTTGCCGACGCGCACGTCGTCGGTGATGCCTTTGGCAACCAAACGCCAGGTGGTGAGATTGTCGGGCAGGGCGACGCTGAAGGTTGCGACGCCGTT
>CAKZVN010000278.1 GCA_937922105.1 uncultured Litorilinea sp. | reverse complement strand
CATCATGAAGCCCAGCTGCGAGATGGTGGAATAAGCCAAAATTTTCTTGAGGTCGGTCTGGGTCAAGGCAATGGTTGCGGCAAAAAATGCCGTCAACACCCCGATCCACGCTGCCACAGCCGACGCCCCCGCAGCCAAGTGCCACAGTTCGTGGGTGCGCGCGATCATATAGATGCCCGCCGTGACCATGGTCGCAGCGTGAATCAGCGCCGAGACCGGCGTGGGGCCTGCCATGGCGTCGGGCAACCACACATAAAGAGGAATCTGCGCGCTCTTGCCCGTCGCAGCCAAGAGCAGCATCAAGCAGATCAGGTTGGCTGCGCCTGCGGTCAATGCGCCGTGGTGCGCGGCGTCGAAGACCTCCAAGAAGGTCAAGCTCCCCAGCGCCGACCAAATCGCCAACATGGCGACAATCATGCCGAAGTCACCGATGCGGTTGACCAGAAAGGCCTTCTTGCCCGCGTCGGCATACCAGCCGTAGGAGTCGTCGCGACGGTCGAACCAAAAGCCGATGAGCAGATACGACGCCAACCCCACGCCTTCCCAGCCCACGAACATGCCCAGGAAGCTGTCGCTCAAGACGAGCAGCAACATGGCGAAGATGAAGAAGTTCAGGTAGAGGAAGAAACGGCGATAACGCTCGTCGTGCTCCATGTAGCTGATGGAGTAGATGTGAATCAGCGCGCCGACGCCGCTGACGATCAGGCTCATGGTGACGCTCAGCGGGTCAATCAAGAGCGCCGCAGCCACATCCAGCGTGCCGATGGTGATCCAGTGCCAGAGCGGCACAGTGACGACACGGGCATCATCCGGTCTGCCCAAGAGCGAAGCCAACAACGCCACCGCCACCACAAACGTCGCCACGACCACGCCCGCCGCCACCTGGGCCGTGGTGCGATCCCCCAGGCGCGCGCCGAAGAAGAGATTGATCAGCGCGCCCGCCGCAGGCAACGCCAACAAAAGCCATGCGTACTCAAGCATACCGGAATCCTTTACGGGTGGGGCGTGGGTGAGCGTCGCCGCGCCGGATACCCCGGTCGCGCGGCGATTCCAAGGCGAAGATGACCCGACTCGGCGCTACCATTTGAGCAGATTAACCTCATCCACATTGGTGGTATTGTTTTGGCGTGAATGGGTGATAATGATGGCTAACCCCACCGCGACTTCCGCCGCGGCGACGGCTAAGATCATGAAGACAAAGACCTGCCCGGTCAGGTTGTCCCACTGGCGGCTGAAGGCGACCAGGGTCAAATTGACGCTGGCGAGCATCAATTCCACACACATGAGGATGATGAGTGCGCTGCGTCGTGTCAAGACGCCAATCGTGCCGATGATAAATAACAGCCCAGCCAGGATGAGATAAAAACTTGTCGGAACCACGGCTGTCTCCTTGCCGCGCTGGGGTTGCCGCAGAGCGGCAACTGCTCGTCGTGAATTAGTGAATCAATCAGTCAAGTTGCGAATAATCTGTCCGCTTATCCGTTCAATTTTCCGTCTTTTGTTTGGGCGGTCGCGCCAACAAGAGCGCGCCGATCAGCGCCACCAAGAGCAGCACCCCTGCCATCTCAAAGGGCAGGATATAGCGCGTCAGGAGCGTCATGCCCACCGCCTCCGGCACGCCGCCTTGCACCACCGCCGAGGTCGCAGGCGGCGGTCCTGCCTCAACCAGCGCGAAGGTCATACTCGCCAGCAGAATCACCCCCAGCAGGATGCCCACATAAGGCGTCCACACTCGGTGTCCTGCGTTCTCGCGAATCTCGTCGCTGCCGATGAGCATGATCACGAAGAGCATCAAGATCACGATGCCCCCGGCGTAAATGATGACCTGGGCCGCCGCCAAAAACTGCGCGTCCAGCGTGATAAACAGCACCGCCATGCTGACAAAGTTGACCAGCAAGAAGAGCGCGCTGTGAATGGGGATCCGGCTGATCACCACGCCCAGCGCGGAGGCCAAACTCACTGCACCAATGGCGATGAAAAAGAGAATCGAAGCCGTCATCATCTCGATCTTGTCCTCATGGCAGGCTGCTCGCGCAGCCGGTGTTCGCCGACGGCGAGCTATTCCGGGCGAATGACGACATGCGCCTCTTGGGGATTGAGCAGCACGTCTTTGGTCAGGATAAAGTCGCGACGATTGTAGTTAGCCATCGCGAAATCATGGCCCAAGACAATCGCCTCGGTCGGGCAGGCTTCTTCACAGTCGCCGCAAAAGACGCAGCGCAGCAAGTTGACCTCATAGACCTTCGCATACCGCTCGCCCGGTGAGGTAGGGTTGGCGGGATCGTTCTCGGCGGCTTCCACATAGATGGCTCCGGTGGGGCAAGCCGCCTCGCACAACATGCAACCGATGCAGCGCTCCAAACCGTTCTCATAGCGGCGCAGTTCGTGCTTGCCGCGGAAACGCGGATAGAGCGGCACCGGGTCGCGCGGGTATTCAGTCGTCACCGGCTTCTCGCGCAGGGTCTTGAGCGTCACCCCCATCGCCTTGCCGATTTCCAGCGCACCCTTGATAAAGCTGTTGATTGCCATGAAGCCTTTTCCCTTATTCCCAGGCAACTTGCACACCAGCGAGGCCCACCCGGCGCACACTTTTCGAGCATCTCCCTGGGCGCTGTGAGCTTCCAGGAAGGTCAGCGGGCCGGACTGCGTACCGTCCGATTCCTTATTTTCCGATTCCTTATTTGAAGAAGACCACCAGCAACGCGGTCACAATCATATAGCCGATAGAGACCGGCAATAGGAACTTCCACGCAAAGTGCATCAACTGGTCATAACGCGGGCGACCGATGCTGGCACGCACCCAAATAAAGAGGAAGAGCAACAGGATCACTTTCGCCGCCAACACAAAGGGGCCAAGCCAGACCACGTCCGACAACAGGCCGAAGGGCAAGCGATAGCCGCCGAAGAAGAGCGTCGCCATGATCGTGCTGGTGGTGATCATGTTGATGTATTCAGCCATGAAAAAGAGCGCAAACTTGATGCCGCCGTACTCGGTCTGGAAGCCAGCGACCAGCTCGTTCTCAGTTTCCGGCAAGTCGAAGGGGCTGCGGTTGGTTTCGGCCAAAATACAGATAAAGAAGAGCGGGAACATAGCCCACAGCCACACCCACTCCCACCAGGCACGCGGCGTCTCCACCAAACTGACCAGGCTGAAACCACCCGCCAACAACAGGATGCTGACCAGGAACATGCCCAACGGTAGCTCATAGGAGATCATCTGGGCCGAGGAGCGCAGCGCACCCAGCAGCGAATAATTGTTGTTACTGCTCCACCCTGCCAAGATCACGCCGTAGCTCTCCACGCCCGCAATCGCCAGAATCCATAGAAAGCCGATGTTCACGTCGGCAATCGCCGGGACGCCCTTCGCCACCGGGATCACAGCCCAGATCACCAGCGCCGGCACCAACGCCAGCATGGGCGCCAACAGATAGACCCAGCGGTCTACATGGCGCGGGATAACCTCTTCCTTAAAGACCGCCTTGACCGCGTCCGCCACGGGTTGCAACAGACCGAAGGTGCCGGCGCGGTTGGGACCGTAGCGGGCATGAAAGCGCGCCAACAGCTTGCGCTCATACCACGTGAGATAGGCGAAGCCCGTCAACAGGACGACAATCAGCACCACCGAGCGCAGTACGGGAAAGACGACTAGATTTAACCAGTCCATGCCACTGTTCCTACTTTGGGCTACGGGGAACCGGGTGCGTCGCGTTGCACACAAGCACACCCGATTGCCGCCGCGCGACGGATGTTCGCTGTAGCTTGATCCTAATCTGCCGCCAGCGCCGCTTGGCGCTCGACCACCGGACGCACACTGACCGCGGCTGCGTCACTGCCGTTGAGCAATGCGCCCACCGGCGCGCCGGGTAAGCTCTCCGGAATCCAGACCGCGCCGGGCGGCACCTGGACGTCCAGCTTCACCTGCAAGGTTAGCTCGCCGTGCGCGTTACTCACCACCACCGGATCGCCTGCCTCGACACCCAGCTTTTCTGCGTCCGCAGGATGCAACACGGCGGTTGCGCCGAACGCCATATTCGCCATCTGGCGGGTCAGGCGGAAGAGATCGCCGCCGTCATACAGCACGGTCCCGGTGACCAACGCAAAAGACGCCGAGTCCGCAGCAGGCAACGGAGCCTGCACCACCTTGCGATAGGCCGGACGCGGGCGCACCGGCGCCGCATCATATTGCAGCCCCTGGTCGCCCAGGGCCTCCCACGTCAACCCGGCATAGAGGGGCACGCTCTCGCTGATGTCGCGGGTCACGGCATGTTCATCGGCATAGCCCCACCGGCTGCCCAACCGACTCGCCAAGTGGTCCAAGATCATCCAATCGGGCGCGGCCTTGCTGTGCGGGTCGCGCACGGCTCTGGGCGCACGCTGGACACGGCGCTCCAGGTTGGTGAATGTCCCGTCCACCTCGGCCCAGCTGAGTGCGGGCAAGACCACATGGGCCTTGGCTGCGGTCTCGGTGAGGAAGAGTTCCTGCACCACCAGCAGGTCGAGCTTCTCCAAATTCTCGGCCCAGACCGGGCGCTCGCTCGCCGGGTTGGCGCCCATGATGTAGAGCGCTTTGATCGCCGACCCCGCGGCGTCCAACATGGCTTTGTAGCTCAAGCCGGGGCGGGTCGGCAAATCGCCGCCCCACTTGGCGGCAAAACGGCTGCGCGCCTCGGCATCCTCTACCGCAGCGTAGCCGGGCAAGTGCGTGGGCAAAACACCCAGATCGCGCGCGCCATGGCTGTTGGCTTCCAGCCCGACATAGGCCAACCGCTCATAGTGACCAGTGACCATTGCCAGGTTGGTCAGCCCGTTGAGAACCGCCTGCCCGGTCTCCCCGCGCGCAGCCATCGGCCCATAGACAATGAGCGCCGACTTGCTCGTCGCCAGCAGCGTTGCCGCAGCCTGGACCGCATCCGGGTCCACACCGCACAGGTCAGCCAGGTGCGCGTCGGTCACGTCGCCCACCATCTGTTCGACTTTGGGCTTGTCGCCCTCCGTGGCAGCCAACGCGTATTTGGTCAAGCCGTTGAGCAGCGTGGCTTCGCTGCCGGGACGATAGCGCAGATAGGGACCATTGTAACGGGTGAGCTCCACCTGGCGCGGGTGCGCGATGATCAGCTTCGCCCCGCCGCGGCGTACTGCGCGCTTGAGGTGCAGGTCCAGGATGGGCAATTCCTCGCTGGGGTCTACACCGAAGAGGAAAATGGTGTCTACTTTGGGATTCGGCCCGTACTGGGGCTTCATCACATCCGCCAATGCAGGGATTCCACCGGGCAGGGCAGCCACCGCACCGCCGTCGCGGTGGTCAATGTTGTTGGTCCCTACGACTTGGCGCATGAAGCGTTGCAACAGATAGTTGGCTTCATTGGAGAGTTTGGCACTGCCGATACCGCCGACAGCATCCGCGCCGTGTTGCTGCTTGACGGCACGCAGCCGGTCCGCCACATATTGCACCGCCTCCCCCCATGTCGCCGGGACCAATTGCCCGTTCTTGCGCAGCAGCGGTGTGGTGAGTCGCTCCTCGTGGTTGACCCAGGCATGGGCAAAGCGCCCCTTGTCACAAATCCACTGGTCGTTGACCGCCATGTTCTCGCGACCGATAATGCGGCGCAGTTTATGGGTGCGGCTGTCCAAGCGCACATTACAGCCGATGGAACAGTGGTTACAGATGGAGGGCGTGCGCTCGATCTCCCAGGGGCGGAAGGCAAAGCGCGCCACACGATTGGTCAGCGCGCCCACCGGGCAAATGTCAATGATGTTGCCGCCGGTCTTGGCGTCCACCGGCTTGCCGTCCTGGATATCAATGATGGTTTCGCCACCGCGCTCAAAGAGGCCCAACTGCGGTTTGTCCTCCCACTCCTCCAGATAGCGGATGCAGCGCCAGCAGACCACACAGCGTTCTTGGTCCAAGACAATCGTGTCGGAGATGAGGTAATGCTTTTGCTTGCGGCGCTTGGGTTCCACCAACTGGCTGATGCCGGGGCCGAAGCGCATGGTCTGGTCTTGCAAGGGGCATTCGCCGCCCTTGTCGCAGATGGGGCAATCCAGGGGATGGTTGAGCAGAATAAAGGCCAAGTTGGCTTCCTGCGTTGCCTTGACCTGCTCGGTATCGGTGCGCACCACCATGCCTTCACGCACCGGCACGGAGCACGCCGTCTGCAACATCGGCCCGCGCGGCCCCTCGATCTCTACCAAACACATCCGGCAACAGGCGACCGGGTCTAGCTTGGGGTGGCTACAAAAGACCGGAATTTCAATACGCAGCGCCGCAGCCGCATCCACCACCAGCGTGCCGGCGGGAACGGTGACTTGCCGTCCGTCAATGGTTAAGGTGACTTGATCGCTCATAGCGTCGGTTCTTCCTCTGGACGTTGGTCGCCCCTTAGTCGCCGATGACGTGGTCCCGGTTGAGCGGCGACTCGCCGACCGGGACGACCGTGCTGTCGCGCAGGACGCTGGCGCTGCCCGCGTCGGGCCGGTAGATGGGACGGATGGGGATGATCGGCCCGATCTCCTCCGGGTTGGTCTGCTCGATGTGGCGGATAAACTCGTTGCGGAACTTGGCAAGGTTGCTCTGCAAGCCCCATACCGCCGCGTCGCCGAAGGGACAGAAGCTCTTGCCCGCGATGAAGCGGGTGATGTGCTCCATGATCTCCAAGTCCTTGACGCGACCACCGCCCCGCTCGATGCGCAGCAGAATCTCTTCCAGCCAGCCTGTCCCCTCGCGGCAGGGGGTACACTTGCCGCAGCTCTCTTCACGATAGAAGCTAAGCGTGCGCCGCGCCACCTCAATCATGGATGCGCGCTCATCAATCACGATCACCCCTGCGGAGCCGAGCAGCGAACCCGCCGCCTGGACGGCTTCGTAATCCAGCGGCGTGTCCAGTTGCTCGGCGGTGAGCAACTTCATGGACAAGCCGCCGGGCACGACCGCCTTGATGGCTGCGCGGTCGTCTTCAGGACCGCCGCCGTAGGTGTAGATCAACTCGCGCAGCGGCACGGCATGGGGCAACTCATAAAGGCCCGGACGCTTGACATTGCCCGACAGACAGAAAATGCGCATGCCGGGGCTTTTCTCCGTGCCGAAGGTGCGATACCACTCCACGCCGTAGCGCATGACATGGGTCACATTGCAGATGGACTCCACGTTGTTGACGATGGTCGGCTTGGCGTACAGCCCCTCCACCGCGGGGAAGGGCGGCTTCATGCGCGGGTGACCGCGGTAGCCTTCCAGGCTGGTGAGCAGCGCGGTTTCCTCGCCGCATTCATACGCGCCCGCGCCGCGGTGCACGATGATCTCTAGATTCTTCTCGGTGCCGAAGATGCCCTTGCCCAGATACCCTTTGGCTTTGGCTTCTTTGATTGCGTCCACCAAGCGCGTATAGGCAAAGTAATACTCGCCCCGGATGTAAATGAACGCCGTCTCGGCCTGAATGGCAAAGGCGCTCAGGATGATCCCCTCGATCAACTGGTGGGGATCATATTCCATAATCATGCGGTCCTTGAAAGTGCCCGGCTCGGACTCGTCGGCGTTCACCACCAGATAGCGCGGGAAAGCCGGGGCCAAGAATCCCCATTTCATGCCCGTGGGGAAGCCGGCGCCGCCGCGCCCGCGGATGCCGCTGGCTTTGACCTGCTCCACCACCGCGGCGGGTTCCATCTCATGCAGGACGCGCTTGGCGGTGGCATAACCGCCGTCTCGCTCATAGACCGCCAGGGTATGGCTGTCGGCCTTGCCCACCTGGCCCAGCAAATAGCGCGGCTCCATGCCGCCGAAGCGATATGGTCCGGCAGCCTTGCCGGTGCGCTCCGGGTCGCCTTCGGGTGTCCAGCGCTCGGTGGTGACAAAGGCATTGCCGCTCTCGAGGACCTGGAGCATCGCCGCCACATCCTCAGCGGAATCCAACTCTTCGAAGTAGCGAATCTTCCCAGTCTTTTGCTCGGTGACCGAGACCATGGGCGCGGTGCCGCACGACCCCAGGCACTCCATATGGTCCAGGGCATATTTGCCGTCCGCGGTCTTTTCACCGTGGTGGATGCCCAGTTTCTCTTCCAGGTGGTGCATACACTTGCCGGCCCCGCGCAACATGCAGGGCACGTTGGTGCACACTTCGATGTGATACTCGCCCTTCGGCTCCTCGTGGAACATATTATAGAAGCCGACCACCGCGCCCACCTCGGCGGGTTCCAGGTCGAGCATCTCCGCCAGTTCGTTTTGGGCCTCCACCGGGCAATAGCCGAATTCGCGCTGGATCACATAAAGCGCAGGCAAAATCGCCGACCGTTGCCGCCCGGCAGGGTAGAGGTCCATCCAACTGCGAATCTCGGCGCGTACCGCTTCGGATAACATCATTGCAAGGTTATTCCCTTCTGGATAACCGACATGCACACGTGTACTGGTGATGCACGTTGACACGTTTCAACGTTAGCGATCCACTTCGCCCAACACGATGTCAATCGAGCCGATATTGGTCACAATATCCGAGAGCATCTCGCCCCGGCTCATCTTGCTGATCGCATAGAGGTTGTTGAAGCTCGGCCCGCGCACATGCAGCCGGTAGGGCACCGCCGACCCGTCGCTCACCACAAAGAAGCCCAACTCCCCCTTGCTGGCTTCGATGGCGTGATAGACCATCCCCGCGGGCACGCGGAAGCCCTCGGTCATGAGCTTGAAGTGATGGATTAGCGCCTCCATGCTCACATCCAACTCGGCGCGCGGGGGCAGGCTCACCTTGCGGTCGTCGGTGCGGAAGAGGCCGTCGGGCAAGTTGCGCAACGCCTGCTCGATGATGCGCACGCTCTGGCGCATCTCCTCCATGCGCACCAGATAGCGCGCATAACAGTCGCCTTCGGTATAAACCGGAACCTTGAAGTCATAATTCTCATAGCCGCCATACGGCGCATCGCGGCGCAGGTCCCAGTCCACGCCCGAACCGCGCAACATCGGACCGGTCAAGCCCATGTTGATCACGTCGGCGCGCGAAAGTTTGCCGATCCCCTCCAGACGCTCCTGCCACAGCGGCGCATGGGTGAGCATGGCTTCGTAGTCGTCGAAGTAGCGCGGCAAGACCGCCAACAGGTCACGTAGGTTATTGATGAAGGCCTCGGGCAGGTCGCGCCAAACACCGCCGACGCGGATATAGCTCAAGGTCAGCCGTGCGCCGCAGACCATCTCGAACAGGTCGAGAATGCGCTCGCGTTCACGCGTGGCGTACATGAGCAAACTCATGCCTGTGCCGGAGACATCCAACGCATGGGTCGAGAGCCAGAACAGGTGCGAGGCAATGCGCTGCAACTCGCTCATGATCACGCGGATGACCTGTGCCCGCTCCGGGATCTCCAGCCCCAGGAGCTTTTCCACGGCTAAAACATAGCCGAAGTTGTTGTTCATGGACGACAGGTAATCCATGCGGTCGGTGTAGTAGACAAAGTCCTTGTAGCGCTTGTTCTCACCTGTCTTCTCGAAGCCGCTGTGGAGATAGCCCAGGTCCGGGTCCACATTGACCACCGTCTCGCCCTCCAACTCCACCACCAGGCGCAAGACGCCGTGGGTGCTGGGGTGGTGCGGCCCCATGTTGATGATCATGTTCTCGCGATTCATGCCCGGCGGCAACTTGGGCGGGACGCTCTCCGCGGGCAGAATCTGTTTGCCCAGCGTGGCAAACTCCGGGTCCCCCCAGGTCAATGTGAAAGGAACTTCCTCGCCGCCCAGGGGCACATCCTTGCGCAGGGGATGGTTGGGCCAAGAGTCGGGCATGAGGATGCGCCGCGGGTCCGGGTGTCCGGTGAAGGTGATGCCCATCAGGTCCAGAACTTCGCGCTCCGGCCAAATTGCGCCGGCAAAGAGATTGCCCAGGCTGGGCACAGTGGGCGTCTCGTTGCCCACGCAGGGCGCAACGATCATCAGGTGCTGCTTGCGCGCATACGAACGCAGCTGATGGACGACCTGGAAGCGCGCGTCATCCGCGCCAATCGGCAGTTTGAGCCGGTCAATTGCCGATACGTCTACCACGGCCTCATAGGCCAACTTGGGGTCGTCCTTGACAAACGCCGCCAGTTCCAACAGCCTCTCCGGCTTGACATAGACAATCTGTTGACCGTTGTGCAACCCTGCCGCCAGGATATCCTCGCCGAAACGCTCGACGATGCGGCGGGTGTCTTCGCTTTCGCCGGTCGGCAGCGGCGGTAAGGCCGGAATGGAGGGGTCGTTGAGACTGGGCAGGGTCTCGTATTCGCGGAACCGCGGTGCAACATTGAGCATGGAGGTGATCCCCTATCCCTTAGGCAAACTGCTTGGCGCGCAACGCTTCCAACGAATCCATATCCTGGGGCGAGAGCATCGCCTCCGCTAGTTCGTTGCGCCGGTATTTGGCGAAGGTCTCGCGCCCCTGCTTTTCGCGCAGTTTATCCAACGCGTAGAGCAGCGCTTCCGGTCGCGGCGGGCAGCCCGGCACATAGACATCCACCGGAATGAGCTTATCCACGCCCTGAATAATGGCGTAATTGTTGAAGGGGCCGCCCGCGCTGGCGCAAATTCCCATGGCGATCACCCACTTCGGCTCGCTCATCTGATCGTAGAGCCGCTTGACCACCGGCGCCATCTTGTTGCTGACCCGCCCGGAGACGATCATCAGGTCGGCTTGGCGCGGGCTGGCGCGGAACAACTCGGAGCCGTAGCGCGAAATATCGTGGCGCGCCGAGCCGGTCGCAATCATCTCGATGGCACAACACGCCAACCCAAACAGGAGGGGCCATGTGCTGTTTTGGCGACTCCAGTTGACCAGACTCTCCAACTGCGTGGTGATGATGCCTTCCGGCAGTTTATCCTCTAGGCCCATGCGCTCACCTTTTCTATCGCTCAAACCCCGTCGTCGGCTCCCCACAGATTTGGCGGCGCAGGGAGCGCGCGGAACATGCCAAACGCTTGTACATCACCCAGTCTACCCAGGGCGGAGGGCCGGTTCGGCAAGATAGCCGACCAATTCCCGCTGGCTCCGGCGCTCCTGTGCGCTATACAACGTGCCGGTCGCATCGGGTCTTGCGCCACCCCCGAACCGCTCCGCCGAAAACACAAAGAGCCAAGCGCGCCGGCGAATCGTTGCGGGGAACGAGATGCGGCGGGTCAAACAACTTCCATCAGCCGCCACACTGCGAGCTTGGCTCTTCAATTCTCACGGGGCATCCCCATCGCCGCGCCTACTCCCAATCCAGCGCGCCTTTCTTCCATTCGTACAGCAGCCCGGCGATCAGCAGCAGCAAGAAAAAGCCCATCGGCCCCAGGGCCAACCACATGGAATAGTTGTCGCGCAGGTCACGCACAATCGCTGCCCACGGGAATAAGAAAATCACTTCGATGTCGAAGAGCAAAAAAAGCATGGCAATCAGATAAAACTTGATGGGGAAGCGGCGCCGCGCGTCGTGGAAGGGAATAATGCCCGACTCATACGGCTCCAGCTTTTGCTTGTTTTCCTTGCGCGGCCCCAACACGGTGGGCACAAGGATAGCAATGGCAGCGAAACCGGTCGCGATCACCACCAGGATGAGCAACGGTAAATAATCTATCGCCACAAGCGTCACTAGCTCCTCAAACTGGGCGGGCGGATAGAGAGCCGGCAGGGTTGCGGCTGATTGGGCCGGCGGCGTGTACCGTGCGCTGGTACGGCACGAGGATTGCCCAGGCCCGGCAAACAAACGACCCAACACAGCCACGGTGTTGAGTCAACCCGTGTGTACCGGCCCGGCGTTGGACCTACGTTTGGCGTTTCGTACGGACGCTACCGGCTTCCGAGACACAACGATTGTAAATCCTATCACAAGCGCGCAGACGGTGTCAACCTTGCACGGAAGCCGTTGCGCACACTGCGCCGACGCGTTGAATTCCTGTAGCGCCCCGGTGAAAACTGCATTTGACAGGTCCCGCCCCCTCCTTTTATACTGTGCTCCGGCAAGCTCCCATTTCCGGTTTTGCCGCTTTCCGATAGTTCCCGACGGGACGTAATGTCATAGATACTTTGACTCTACCGTCCGCGCCGTGTCCGTGAAGTCACCAGCCCGGTTCCAGCAACCGACCCGCCAACCCAGTTCGTAGTACCAGCCGCCTTGCTCAGGCCGTTTGTACCTGTGTCACCTGCGTGAACCATCGCCTGCCCTCGGTGCGATGCCGGCTTGTCCGGTGACCTGGGCTGAAGGTCGGTAGATTCCAGTCGTTGAGCCAGGAGCCAACATCCATGAGCGTGCAATCGTTCCCGCTGCGTTTCCGCCTGCGTATGCGCCATCGAGAGGCCATCGCCGGCTACCTCCTGTTGATGCCCTGGTTGCTCGGCATCATCTTTTTCATTGCCGGGCCGATGCTGACATCCGCCTACTTGAGCTTCACCAAGTATGATATCGTCCGCACGCCCGAATGGATCGGCTTGAAGAACTTCGTTGACATCTTCACGCGCGACCGCCTCTTCTGGCGCTCTATGGGATTGACCTTTCAATACGCGTTGATTCTGGTCCCCTTCTCGCTGATCGGCTCCTTGTTGGCTGCGCTTGCGCTCAACCAGGGACTCAAGGGCACAGCGCTCTATCGCACCTTTTTCTTCCTACCCCACCTGACCCCCATCGTCGCCGCGGCGGTGTTGTGGGCCTGGCTCTTCAACCCTGATGTGGGTCCCATCAACCACATGCTGCGCAGCTGGTTCGCCGTGGAAAATCCGCCGGGTTGGTTCCGCGACCCGCGTTGGGCCTTCTGGGGGCTGATCATCATGGCGATGTGGGGCGCCATCGGCGGCAACTCCATGGTCATCTTCCTTGCCGGTCTCCAGGGCGTGCCCCAAGAGCTATATGAAGCCGCCAGCATTGATGGCGCCGGGACGATCTCCAAATTCTGGAATGTGACGCTGCCCATGCTCACCCCCACCATCTTCTTTAATATGGTGTTGGGGATCATCGGCGCGCTCAAGGTCTTTGCCGCGGCCTTCGTGGCTACGGAGGGCGGCCCGGCCTATGCCACCTGGTTCTACGCCTTGCACATCTACACGCGCGCCTTCCGCTTCTTCGAAATGGGTTACGCCTCGGCGCTAGCCTGGATCTTCTTCTTTGTCATGTTTGTCTTCACGTATGTTCAGTTCCAGGCTTCCAAGCGCTGGGTCTTCTACGCCGGGGAGAATGACTAATGGCTGGAGAGGCACTCACCACCAATCGTAGCCGCACACTGGCTACACCTGCGTTCCTGTCAGCCAAAACCAAAGCGGCGATCGGACGCGCCATCCTATATGTCTTGGTCATCGCTTCGTCTGCGCTCTTCATGGCGCCGTTTGTCTATACCGTCACGTCGTCGCTGAAAACGCCGGGCGAGTTGTTTATGTACCCGCCCACCTGGATCCCCGCCACGCCCCAGCCGCAGAATTATGTCGAAGTCTTCCGCCGCGTACCCTTTGCCACCTGGCTGTGGAACTCGTTCTACATCTCCTTTGTGTCCACCTTCGGCGCGGTCTTGTCCGCGGCTATCGTGGGTTACTCCTTTGCCCGCTTCCGCTACCCCGGGCGCGATGCGCTCTTTTTGCTCACGCTCAGCACCATGATGTTGCCCATCGAGGTAACGCTGATCCCGCTCTACCTCATGTTCGCCTGGCTCAAGGTGCTGGATACCTATATCCCCCTGATCGTGCCCTCCTTCTTCGGTGGCGGCGCGTTCCTAATCTTTCTCATGCGCCAATTTTTCATGACCATTCCCAAAGATTTGGATGAAGCGGCGCGCATTGACGGCGCGGGCTATCTGCGCATCTTCTTCCAGATTCTTA
>CAKZVN010000277.1 GCA_937922105.1 uncultured Litorilinea sp. | reverse complement strand
CTTGCCATGCGCGGTTTTCCGCTGATCATGCGCACGTTGGATTTGACCGCGCATTGGATTGGATGGTTCCCTGGCTATTTAGCCATGCGCCAGCTGGGGCGCCAGAGCCATGCCTACATCAACCCGCTGTTGTTGGTGATTGTGTCGTTGGCGCTGGGCGTCTATACCCTCTCCATGGCTGCCAGCATGGACCGCTGGTTGGCTGACCGCGTGCGTCACAGCGTGGGCGCGGACATGACCTTCACGCCCTTCTCAGAGGTGCGCGCGCTGGCAGAGCCGGGTACGATGCCGGGGATGGAATGGGTGCCGCCGGTGGATGAGTTTTCGGCGCTGCCCGGCGTGGCGCACGCGGCGCGCATCGGTAATTACACGGCGGAGATCTACTTGGCGGGGACGGGAGGAGGCATCAGCGCGCGCTTCATGGCGCTGGACCGGTTGGACTTCCCCCTGACCGCGTGGTTTCGCAGCGATTTTGCCGCGGAGTCACTGGGCGGTTTGATGAATCGTTTGGCTCAATTCCCGGACGGGATTTTGGTCAGCCAGGAGTTTCTGGAGCGCAACCTGTTACGCGTCGGCGATCAAATTTCGCTGTTGGTGATCCCGGAATTCGGTCTCAGCATTCGCGACCGTTTTACGATCGTGGGAACCTATACCTACTTCCCCACAGTCCAGGCCAATCAGGTCGTGGTGGTGGGGAATTTGGAGCATATCATTGACTATTTCGGCGTGGTGATGCCCCATCGCATCTGGCTGCGGCTGGAACCGGGCGCGGACGCGGCGGAGGTGCGCCGCGCAGTGGAGGGGACAGGGATCGGGTTGACGGATGTGCAGGTGAGCGATGCGCTGCTCAACAGCGAGCAGGCGGTGTTGCAGCGAGTGGGTGTCTTCGGTACGCTGACGGTGAGCTTTTTGGCTGCGGCGTTGATGGCGGCGCTAGGATTGCTGACCTACAGCTATGCGTCGCTGCATGAGCGGCTCTACCAATTTTCCGTGCTGCGCGCGGTAGGGTTGCGGCGCGGGGAAGTGGTGGGGCAGGTGGCGTTGGAGTACGCATTTTTAACGGCTTACGGGGCAATTGCCGGGGTGGTGTGCGGGTCGCTGGCGGCGTATTTCTTTGTGCCGCTTTTCCGCATGGGCGTCGGGGGGGAGACGATTCTCCCCCCGCTGATTCCCATGATCGCCCAGGAAGCGATTTGGCCGTTGGCGCTGTTTTTCGCCGGGGTAATGATCGTGTTGGAGTTGCTGATCATCTCCGCCGCCTTCTACCGGCGCCAGTTTGAGGCCTTGCGGCTGGGTCACCACGGGTAGTCGTGACAGGTCGTGGCGCTCACCCCCACAGGTGGGCGTATTTCAGCCCACTGCCGGTGTTGAAGAGGACGACGGTCTCTTCGGGTTGAATCCAGCCTTGTTGCAAAAGGCGAACCTGGGCGGCTAGACAGGCGGCTCCTTCCGGCGCGGGAAAGATGCCGGTGTGGCTGCCCATGACGCGCGCATAGTCCAGCATCTCTTGGTCGGTGACCGCGATGGCAGTGCCGCCGCTGGCGCGCAAGGCCTCCAGGATGAGGAAATCACCGATGGCTGCGGGGACGCGCAGCCCGTCGGCGACCGTGGCTGCGCCTTGCCACGGTTCGGCGAATTCATCTCCCTGCTCGAAGGCGCGCACGATGGGCGCACAGCCGGTGCTTTGCACGCTGACCATGCGCGGGCGCTTGGGACCGATGAGGCCCATGCACTCCATCTCGCGGAAGGCTTTCCACATGCCCACTAAGCCGGTGCCGCCGCCGGTGGGGTAGATGATCACATCGGGCAAGCGCCAGCCCATCTGCTCTGCCAACTCGTAGCCCATCGTTTTCTTGCCCTCGATGCGATACGGTTCGCGCAGGGTGGAGACGTCGAACCAGCCGTGGACCGGGATGCCCTCGCGCACTTTGACGCCGCAGTCGGTGATGAGGCCGTTGACCAGGGTGACGGTCGCGCCCAGTTGTTCGCATTCGGTGCGGAAGAGACGGGGCACGTCCGCAGGCATAAAGACATCGGCGCGCAAACCGGCGGCAGCGGCATAGGCGCTCATGGCGCCGGCGGCGTTGCCCGCGCTGGGGATGGCGAGCCGCGTTGCGCCCAGTTCATAGGCGCGGCTGACCGCGGCGCTGAGACCGCGCGCCTTGAAACTGCCGGTGGGATTGAGCGACTCGTCCTTGATGTAGGTCTGGGGACAGCCGATGCGCGCGCCCAGGCGCTCGGCATGGACCAGCGGCGTCCAGCCTTCGCCCAGGCTGATGATGGCGTCGGCGCGGCGCACGGGCAACACTTCCTCGTAGCGCCACATGGTCTGGGGCCGCGTCGCCAGCGCGGCGGGTGTCATGGTGACCGCAGCCGCGGCAAGGTCGTAGCGGGCCAGCAAGGGCTTGCCGCTTGCCGGGCTGAGATTCATCAATTGGTCCGGCGCGTAGCGCGTGCCGGTACGGCTGCACTCCAGGTGGGTCAACGTGGAGCGGGTTGCCGTGGCGTGGGCTGCGGGCATGGCTAGAGTCCTACGCTGATGTACTTGGTCTCCATGTAGGAGAGGATGCCTTCGTAGCCGCCTTCACGGTTGATGCCGCTCTCTTTCCAGCCGCCGAAAGGCGCTTGGGGAACAGTCGGCACGGCGTCGTTGAGGCCGATGATGCCATATTCCAGCGCCTCGGAGACGCGGATAGCGGTGGCAAAGTCGCGCGTGAGGACATAGGCCGCGAGGCCGTATTCGGTGTTGTTGGCGGCGGCGACGGCTTCCGCTTCGTCGTTGAAGGGAATGAGCGGGAGCACCGGGCCGAAGACTTCTTCGCAGGTCAGGCGCATGTTGGGGGAGATGTTGCTCAGCACTGTGGGCGCGTAGAAGAAGCCCTGGTCATATTCACCGCCGCGCAGGCGCCCGCCGCCGGTGTGGACTTTGGCCCCCTTGGCGACGGCGTCATCCACAAACGCGGCGACCCCATCCAGTTGGTTTTGGTCGAAGAGCGGTCCCATCTCGACACCTTCGCGCAAGCCGTTGCCGACCTTCATACGCGCCACGCGGTCGGTGACCGCGGCTGCGAAGTCGTCGAAGATGGCGCGGTGGACATAGATGCGCGTGGGCGCGATGCAGCTTTGACCGGCGTTGCGGAATTTGGCGACCACGGTCTGTTCCACCGCGGTGGGCAGGTCTACGTCCGGGAAGACCAAGAGCGGGGCATGACCGCCCAACTCCAACGACAGCTTGGTAATGCGCGCGCCGGCCTGTTGCATGAGTTGCTTGCCGGTAGCGGTGCTGCCGGTGAAGGTGAGTTTGCGACAGGCCGGGTGTTCCAGCATGGCGGTGGTGACTTTGCCCGCGCTGCCGGTGACCAGGTTGACCACCCCTGGGGGGAAGCCGGCGTCATGGAGGCACTCGTAAAGCAGCATGGAGCTGAGGGGTGTCTGGCTGGCGGGCCGGCTGACGATGGTGCAGCCCGCCGCCAGCGCGGCGGCGAGTTTGCGGCTCATGAGGTTGATGGGGAAGTTCCACGGGTTGACGGCGACCACCACGCCGACCGGCTGTTGGATCACCCAGTGGCGTTTATGCCCGAAATGGCTGGGGATCATGCGCCCGTAGACGCGCTTGCCTTCCTCGGCGAACCACTCGAACCACATGGCGCAGCCGATGGTCTCTGCCATGGACTCGGCAAAGGGCTTGCCGTTTTCTTCGGTGAGCACGCGCGAGATTTCTTGGGCGCGCTCGCGCATCAGCGCGGCGGCTTTGTCCAGACAGGCGCCGCGTGCGTAGGCGGTTTGGGCTTTCCAGGCGGGGAAAGCGGAGGCTGCGGCGTCCATGGCGGCGAGGGCATCGCTCACTTCGCCATAGGCGGCTTCGGCGACGACTGCGCCGGTGGCAGGGTTGGTGACGGCGATGGTCTTGCCGGACGCGCTGGGGCGAAATTCGCCGTTGATGTACATCTGGTAGGGCATGAAGGTATCCTCACTGGTGAGAGGGTCATGGGTCAAGGTGGGAGCGTGGCGGCGGGAGCTTGCCGGCCCGCTTCATTACGGCGCATGGTACTGGAGCCGCGGGCCTTTGTCAACCGGAGCCGGCCCGCGTACACTTGGGGCGCGGGCCGGTCTTATGATAGGCTAGAGGTACACACTCGGCGGCGTCGAGGCGGTAGGTTCGTTCCCCAGGCGCAGACGCGCCTGCCGACTGCCGCGCGGTCAATGTTCAGCCCAGGCTTACGAACTCAGGTACGATCATGTTGGGTGTTGCCGATTGGGGGATGTTGCTTTTCCTGGTGGTCGCCGGGTATGGACTCGGCTGTCTCAATACCGGGTATTACCTGGTGCGTTGGCGCACGGGACAGGACATCCGCACGTTGGGCAGCGGCAACGCCGGCGCACGTAACACCGGGCGTATTCTAGGACGTTGGGGTTTTGTGGCGGCGTTGCTGGGCGATGTACTCAAGGGGCTGTTGCCGGTGGCGGCGGCGCGACTGGTCGGCTTGCCGGAGTGGGCCTGGCTTGGGGTCCTCTTTGCCGCGCTGGCGGGCCATATTTGGCCGTGGCAATTGCAAGGCCGCGGGGGGAAGGGCGCTGCCACTGCGCTGGGCGGCGTCTTGGCGATCACCCCGCTTGCCGGGGCTTTTGCGCTGGTGCTGGTGGCGGTGCTGCGGGGGACGACCAAACGCACGGTGTTGAGTGGCGTGCCTGCCGCGGTGTCTATTCCGCTGATGGCATGGTTGACGGGTCTGTCGCCCACGTTGGTGATTGGGTTGGTCTTGTTGTTGGGATTGATGGTCTATACCCACCGCGACAATTTGCGCCGGGTGCTGCGCGGCAACGAGTAACTTGGCAGACAGGTCGGCCGCGCCCCGACCTCACGAAGATGGAGGGGGACATTGGCGAACTACCGGTTCAAGTTTGCCGATACGGCGTGGGAGGTGGAGCAAATCCACCGCCTGAACTATGCAGCCTTCGTCGAAGAGATTCCCCAACATGCGCCGAACCCGGAGCGCCGGCTGGTGGACCAGTTTCACGCGGAGAATGTCTACGCGATTGCCGTGGCCGAAGCGGACGCCGCCGGCGCGGAGGACAGTTGCGGCTGTGTGGTGGGCATGATGGCGCTGCGCGATACGCGGCCTTTCTCGCTGGATAAGAAACTCGCCGACTTGGATGCCTATTTGCCGCCCCACAAGTCGTTGTGTGAGATTCGTCTGCTCTATGTGACGCCCGCGCATCGCAATCCCAAAGTCTTGCGCGGGCTGATCGAGATGGTGGGGCAATACGCCATTCCGCGCGGTCATGACCTGGCGATCATCTCCGGGACGACGCGGCAATTGCGCTTCTCTCGTCACTTCGGCTTC
>CAKZVN010000276.1 GCA_937922105.1 uncultured Litorilinea sp. | reverse complement strand
CCTGGGTTTGTCCATCATGCAAAACGTTTTTTGGGTGTACCGGCATTTGTCCCAAACAACAAGGGAAACCTGTCCCAGGAAGCCCGGACATTTGTCCCTAGCGCCCGCCCCGCCCATCCGCTATACTGGCATCAGACACGGCGAATCGCCAAACCGGGAAACACAGGAGACGCCGCCACTGTCGCACGATTTCACTTCAGTTGACGGCAACGCGGCGGCGCCGGATGAGAGCAAGGAGGGCACGCACCATGTTGACCAAAGGTTGGGCGATGATGTGGCCCGCACTCGGAGCGGCGACCATGGCCCTGGCGTTTTTATACGACACCGAGTATCGCAATTACCATATTTCCGTTCGCTTGACCCGCGACGGCGCAATGGCAGAGGTGCGCGACGGCACCGGTGTGGTCTACACCACGTACGGCTATACCGAAATCGAGGCCCTGGAACGCGCCAAAGCGTGGATTGATGAGATTGCTGAATCCCTACCCGCATACGATTTGCATGCCGGGTGATACGGTTCCTCTCCTTGTGTTTCTCCTTTCTGTGTGGCGACCTGGCCCTGCTTCCCCAAAAGCAGGGCCAGGGTTGTTTTGGGGGAGAGCATCGGTGCATGAATTGTCCGCGCCCCGTACAAGGACTGAACATAGCAGCGCGCAGTAGAGCCAATTCGTCTGCCGGGAAGCAACTGCGCTTCCCGGCAGAGTTCTTTGCTGGGCCGGCGTCTTTACTCCAGCGGGCCGATCAGCTCGCACTGTGCGCCCTCACACTCTAGTCGGAAGCTATACTCACCGTGAACCAGCGGCGGCGCAATGACGTCCGCGGCGTCGATCTCGGCGCCGCGCGCGCCCATGCGCGTCAGCGCCGGTAGATAGGTCAGATTACGCACCGCCGTGGTGCCGAGCACGGTGGTAGTGCGGTTCTGCTGGATATCCACAAAGAGCTGGTCGGGGTAAAAGGCATAGCCGGGGCGGCTGAAGATAAGCAGATGGCGTCCGGGTTCAAGCCCTTGCAAGCTGAACGCGCCGCTGCGGTCGGTCATGGTCTGCACGCCGTGGTTGCTGCTGACCGTCACGCCATAGAAGGTGGAGCCGGCGTCCGGTGCGGCAAGTTCATCCCCCGCCGCGCTGCCCACGCCCGCTTGGCGCACTGCCTTGCGTACGATGATATCATCCGCATAGGCCCCCATGTGCGGTCGCGTCACGCTGGCGTTGGTGATGAAAGCAAAGGCCACATAGACCTGGCGCTTGCCCAGCAGACTGCCCAGACGGAAGACGCGATTCAGGTCCATCAGTTCCTTGACCCAGCCGTTGCTATAGCCGGAGACACATGGCCCGTTGAAGGTTTGGCGGTCCAACGACGCCAGCAGGCAAAGCATGTCGTTGGTCGGTTCGGTATAGACCCAGACCGCGGCTTCCATCTCGGCGGCGATGGCGTCCTCTAGGCTGAAGGGGCCGTAGATCATCCACGAGCGGGCATTGTTGGGATAGTCGTCGCCGCACGCTTTGCGGATTCCATCGGCGCCGCCGCCCGCCGCCATACCGCTGTAGGTTCCGGCAAAGACGCGACAAGTCGCGGCAATCCAGTGATATTGTCCGTTGACCGCGCCGTTGGCATCCGAGACCTGCCACGCACCGGGCCAAGAGTTGCGCTCGAAGTCTTGGCTTGCTATCGTTTCCCAGCGCGGGGGCGTCACTACGCCGCTGACGGTGTGGGTGTTGGGCTTGGGTGTAGGGGTCGGGGTCGGAACCAGCGTCGGTACGGGGGTCGGTCTGGGCGGCGCCGCATAGACCCAGGTGCTGCACGGGTCAAAGACATTCATGACCACCAGGTCGCTGTAGGGGAGGTGGCGCGACCCGATGGTGTAAGCCCCGCGCGCATGACCGATGCCCAAGAAGCCCTCGCGATCGCCGGGGCCGCTGTTCTCGGTGTACGAACGCCAGAGAATGGCGTGGCGGTGGCCCCAGTTGGACGACGAGTCGTCATACATCCAGTCATAGACGGCGCGCTCGATGGGCAGCGGCGCACCCGCGGGGTCGGTGGTGCCGAAAACCCAGAGATTCTCGGAGACGCCCAAGAAGTCCTGGCAGGCCTTGATGGTCGCGTTGTCGTTCAGGCGGTCTTTGGGAGTGCGCCCGTCGGCAAAGTGGCCCCACTTGTTGTTTTGCATCAGCCAGTTGGCCCAGGCCTGCGCGACTGCGGTGACGTTGCTTTCCAGCCCGTGCAGCGGCGCGATGTTGCGGGCGACACGCTCTTGGTTGAGCAGCCAGAGCGCGCGCTCGGCGGGCGTCATGGCATTCCAGGTTGCAACGCCCGGGTTGGGCATGTCGGGCAGAAACGTGCCCAGTTGGGCGTTCTCTTGGCGGCGAGCGCGGTTGAACGCAGTGAGAATATCGCCCAGACCGCTCGTGCCGCCGCTCCACACAATATCGAGGGTCGGGTCAGGCGGGTAGTTGGGGTTTTGCCCCTGGGCGACCTGGACAAGACCGGCATCGGCGGGCAGACCAGGGTCCGCATCGGCGACGGCTGCCGGGTATGCGCCGGGGAGCGAAGCGAGCAACGCGGCAACTAGGGTGATGAATACGACAAGTGGCAACGGCGCGCGCAATAGGCGCGGCCGGTGGTCGAACAGCCGCACGAGATAGATTCGCATGGGGAAATTCCTTTGGCGCTAGGCCGGCTGTCCACTGGACAGTCGCCTGGGGCAATGTCTGGATGCCGCTACGGGAACAGGCATGTGAAACTCAGCCTATGTGAATTATATCACAAAACTTGGCGAGCGGTGCACCGACTTTGTGGAGTCGCCCGGCTCTACGTTATGCGGATGGGACGCAGGAAGGAGGAAATCGGCGCATGGCTCCTGTTGTGACGCAAGTGCCCGCCGAGGCAGGGAGGTCCCTCGGCAACGCCGTGCTACCGGACGCCGCAGCGTACCGCGCCTATTGGGGGCGGCGCTATCCGCCGTCCCCCTGGCTACAGACCCGCCAGGGGCTTTGGCTGCACACGCGGCTGATTCGGCCCACGGATGCGCCGGGGCTGCTCGATCTCTTCGAGAAATTGTCGCCCGAATCGCGGCGGCGGCGCTTTCATGCCGATGTGGACCATCTCAGCGAGGAAGCCAAGCAGGAGGGCGCGGCGCGACTTGCCGGGGTGGACAACCGCACGATCGGCGGCGCGGTACTCGCAGTAGACCCGCGCGACCAAGCCATCGTGGGCGTTGCGCGCCTGGCACGCAACGGCACGCCGGACGACCCCGAAGCCGAGGTGGCGATTGTGGTGCGCGACGATTTTCACGGGCAGGGAGTGGGCTACGGCTTGCTGCTGCGGCTCGGCCCGCTCGCCGCGCAGATGGGCGTCCGCTCCATGTTGGCGGTGATCGACGCGGATAACTACGCCGCCATCAGCCTCTTTCGGAGTCTCGGCCTGCCCACGAAAAGCTCAACCAGCCAGGCCGAGACCATTCTGCGTATCACCTTGCCGCCCTAGCCTCGTCACCGCTACAGCCGCGCGCAGTGGTCTGTTCGCTAAGTACTCGTCATTCTGAGGAGCGCAGCGACGAAGAATCTCGATAGACTACCAGAGGAGGATGCTTCGCTGCGTGGGCGCAACGCCCGCCTCCGGCGAACAGCATGCTTGCTTCGCTATTTGGCGAACGAATCACTACGTGGCAGGCATAACGTTGCGATAGGCGTAGGTGCGCCGGTAGCCGTAGTCGGTGCTGAAACTGCCGAAGGCTTTCTTGCCCGCCTCGCGCAGCGGGTAGCGCATGAGCGAGCGCAGCCCACGCCGCGCAATCTGCGTGGGGCTATAGACCTTGCGACAGAGCCAGTCATAGGCAGCGCGCAATTCTTCCACCGTGAAATTTTTGGGCACGAAGGTCACATGCGCAGTGTCGTAGGTGCTCCACGGCATATCCAGGAGCCGCCCCTCGGCCTCGACCTGGGCGCGGAAGGGCGTGCCGGGGAAAGGCGTCAACATGGTGACGCTGACGCTGTCCAACTCGCTGGTGCGGATGAAGTCCCACATAGCCTGGAAGGTGGCGGGGGTGTCGGAGTCAAAGCCCATGACGAAGAGACCGACCACGCCCACCCCGGTGTTGCGGATGGTACGGATGGCTTCCGTGGCGCTTTCGGCGACGCCACGGCTCTTGCCGCCCAACTCGCGGCGATTGTCGGGGTTGACGCTCTCAAAGCCGATGAAGTGCTTGTCCAGATGGGCGGCGCGGCTCATCTCCAACAATTCGGGATACTTGGCGATGCCCATCTCGGATTGGCATGTCCAGCCGGTGAGATCAAGTTTGGCTAAAGCGTCGAAGAGATTGGCACAATAATCCGGCGCGGTGGTGAAGTTCAGCCCAAAGTTATCGTCGGTGAGGAAGAAGCGTTTGATGCGACGGCGCTGGATTTCGTCCACGACTTCGTCAATGGGCCGTAGGCGCATGCGCTGCCCGCTGACGCGAATGGCGGTGCAAAAGGAGCAGTTGCGCGGACAGCCGCGCGTGATCTCCAAATAGGGCGTCCAGTAGTGAGTATGTTCGTCCATCATTTGGATCACCCGGTCGGAGATGGTCGCAATCCCGTGCAGGTCGGCCCATTTCTCGTCGCGATAGACCGGGCGCAGCCCTTTGATACCCTCGGCGGCGAAGTGACCGATCAACTCTTGCCAGGTGAAATAGCCTTCCCCGATCATGGTGCTGTGGGCAAAGGTCTGCACATGCTCCGGCAGGAGGGTCGCATGGACGCCGCCCACGACGACACCGGCGCCTTGTGCACGCGCGCGCCGCGCGATGACCTCGGCGCGATCAATGTCGGTGGTCATGGCAGAGATGCCCACCAAGTCCCCTTCGCGCAGGGTGTCAATGGGAAAGTCGCGCAGGTTTTCGTCCCAAATTTCTACGGGGATTTCGTCGGGCACCAACGATGCCAGGCGCATGAGCGTGTAGGGTGAGCCGGGAGCCTTGCCGAAGATCCGTCCATCGCGGCGGGGCCGGATCAAAACGACACGTCGCATAAGTCCTCCGTTGCCGAAATAAGTGCGTCGCGTGGGCGCATCCAGTCGGATGGCGCTGTGCGTTGCTAAGGGGCTGTCTTCTCCGGCTGCGGCGCGATAAAACCAGGGGCCTCTACCCGGATACCAGCCAGGACAATAGGCCGAGCATACCACAGCCGGCTCCGCTGGGCAAATAAGTCTAAAATAGATCATAAAAATCTGGGGAAATTAGAGCCACGCCAGGACAAGGAGGGTGTAGAGGATGCCCACCAGCGCGCCGACGAAGACCTCGATGGTGGTGTGTCCCAACAGTTCCTTGAGTTCACGCTCGCTGACGGGGTGCCCGCTGAACACCTCGCGCACGATGCGGTTGAGCAATTGCGCATGATAACCGCTTTCGCGGCGCACCCCGCGCGCGTCGTACATAACAATCAGCGCCAAGACCGCGGCAATGGCAAACTGGCTGCTGTCGAAGCCCATCTGCAGACCGGTCGCGGTGGCTAAGCTGGTGACCAGCGCGGAGTGGCTACTGGGCATGCCGCCTGTGCTGAAGAGGGTCAACCATTGGGGGCGACCATGCCGCCACCACCCGTGGAGAAACTTGAACGCCTGCACGCCCGCCATGGCGGATACGGGGATCAATAGGGTGAGATTGGACCAGAGCGCAGCGAGGGCGTCCATGAACGGGCGCGTCCTTCTCAGCCTTCTTGCCAGTCTTCTAGGGGAGTGGTCTGATCGCCCGGCTGCCACTGGCGCACGCGCAACTCGGCTGCATCCAGCTTGGCGGCACAGTGCGCGGCCAAGCCGACCCCTTGCTCATAGAGCGTCAGCGCCTGCTCCAGCAACAGATCGCCACTCTCCAGCGCCGCCAGTACTTCTTCCAAACGGGCATACGCCTCTTCATAGCTCAAGTCTGCATAAGGGGAGACGGGCGGTTGCTCGGTCATGAGACAGTCCTTTAGTGGTTTGATCGCCAAGTAGCCGTCATGCTGAGGAGCGCAGCGACGAAGAGTCTCGATACGCCACCAGAGCGGGATGCTTCCCTTCGCTACGCTCAGGGCGGGCAGCTGCGCTCAGCATGGCTTTCTTTGCTACTTCGCGATCAAACCATTTCGACAATTGCAGCGACGACAGGCGCAGCGACACCACTAGGTCGCTCTGGGACGGATTCCGGCGCGCCACCGCCTAGTATAGCAGAGACGCAGCCAATGCGCGCAGCGTAGGCAGCCACAGTTGGGTGCAATTTTACAGCACCACCCGGCTGCGGTAGGCTACATTGGCAATTGTTGTATTGGCAATTGTTGTGGAATTGCCTTGCGCCACGGAGACTTTAACCCATGCCCGAACCCTTGCCCGCCGCTCCGCATCCGGCGCCCGCTCCACAGCCCCCGGAGGAGAGTCCCCCTGCGCCGGTGGTGGTGCTGGCGCCCGATCTCTTCTTCGCCACGCGTTTCGCCGATGTGATCACACGGCAGGGCGGCGAGCCGGTGCTGGTGGAGACCCCCGCCGCTTTTGTGGAAGCGGTGGACTATCATTTCCCGGTCTTGGCGATCCTGGACCTCAACAGCGAAGGCGATTGGCAAGGGGCCATCACCCGCTGCAAAATTCGTCCTCACACACGGGGAGTGCCCATCTACGCGTTCGGCAGCCATGTGGAAGCGGCCACATTGGCTGCGGCGCGGCGTGCCGGCGCCGACCACGCCTGGGCGCGCAGCCGCATGATGGAAGAACTGCCCGACTTGGTGGCGCGCCATCTGCACCCGCCGGTGCGCTATGTGACCGGCTGGGATGCGCCGCTGAGCGAGCAGGCGCGCGCCGGCATCGTCGAATTCAACCACGGCGCCTATTACGAACAACACGAGCTGCTGGAAGCCGCCTGGATGGCGGAGACGCGCCCGGTGCGCGACCTCTATCAAGGCATCCTACAGGTGGGGGTGGCGTTCCATCACATTGAGCAGGGCAACTGGGCAGGCGCCATCAAGATGTTTCGCCGCGGCTTGCCCCGCCTGCGCGACCTGCCGCCCGTCTGCCAGGGCGTAGATGTGGCAAGCCTTTATCGCGCCGCGGAGCGCATCCATCGCCAAGTCACTGCGCTCGGCCCCGACCGGCTCCACGAGGTAGACCGCACTGCTTTCCCGCGTATCCGGTTGGTGGAGCCGCATGAGCCGCGGGCGGATGCGCCGGACAACGCCCGGACGTGATTTGGCGCCGACCCAATTTCTTGCTAGCATGTGACTTCATGAACCGACGACTCTCTGCGACGCACGGCGTCGTTTGTCGCCTGCCTACAGGTGATCGCTCCTATTTCGGTTGGCCCACTGTAGCCCGTCTGGACGACGGTACGCTCTTCGTCGCCAGCTCCGGCTTGCGCAACTCCCATGTCTGCCCCTGGGGCAAAACAGTGTTGCAGGTGAGTCATGACGACGGTGCGAGTTGGTCTGCGCCCAGGGTGATTCATGATTCGCCCCTGGACGACCGCGATGCCGGCATCGTCGCCCTGGGAGGGGACCGTCTGCTGGTCAGCTGGTTTTCCACCGACAACCGTTACCTGCTTGCCGATCCTCGCCTCCGCGCCCGCTATGGCGACGAGGAAATTCGGAGTTGGTTGCCCACGCTGGACGCGTTGACCGACGCCGATGTGCGTGACCATTTGGGGGCGTGGGTCATGGTGAGCGAAGACCGCGGCCTAACGTGGGGCGACCCCATCCGCATGGGTCTCACCTCTCCCCACGGGCCGATTCGCTTACGCAACGGGGAATTGTTGTACTTGGGCAAGCCGTTCGGCGATCTCAGTGAACTGCACGACGCCATGATCTGTGCCTATCACAGCCGCGACGATGGGCGCACCTGGCAGCCGCGCGGGCGTGTGCCTTTGTTGCCGGGCACTGTTGCCGGGAGCTATCACGAAGCCCATGTGGTCGAGTTGCCCGACGGCAAGCTCCTGGGCGCAATCCGGCTGGAAAATAGCCGCGGCCCGCAAGGCGACGTCGTTGCAGCCGGCTATATCCACTTCAGCACCCTGCTCACCGAATCCGATGACGGCGGCATGAGCTGGACAATGCCGCGCAGTTTGGGCTACGGCGCGCCGCCCCATCTGCTGCGCCACTCGTCCGGTGTTCTCGTGTTGACCTACGGCAACCGCGGCCCGCAACCGGGACAGCGTGCCGGTCTCAGCTGGGATGAGGGGCGCACCTGGGAATGGGACTGGGTGATTCGTGACGATGGTCCCGACCCGGATTTGGGCTATCCCTCGACCGTAGAGCTGGGCGACGGCAGTCTCTTCACCGTCTATTACCAGCGCGCCGCTGTGGGCGAACCCTGTTCCTTGCTGTGGTCGCGCTGGCAACTTCCAGCCCACTCACCAATCTAACGCCAAGAGCCGCAACAATTCCGCTGCGCTGGTTGTCCCGCGCACACGCACGCGACGCGCCTGGAAGAGTTCGTCGCTGCGATGTGTCGCGCCCTGGCGCGTGGTGAAACCGGCCCAGTAGTTGGCGCTGCGGAAGATCTCAATGGTCAATTGGTCATACTCGCCTGCGGGGTAGGAGATAAAACGCGGGCGCACCCCCAATTCATACTCGATGGTCTCCAGGCTGCCCAACGCTTGCCAGACCAGATAGTCTCGGTTTTTGCCTGCCAGCGAGACGTGGTTGCGCCCGTGGGACTCGATGGACATCCCTGCTGCGTACATCTCGCGCACCATGTCCCAGGTGAGATATTCAGGGCGCTGCTCGTCAATAAAGTCGGTGACGATGAAGAAAGTTGCGACCATACCGCGTTCGCGCAGGAGCGGGAACGCGTTGGTGTAGTTGTCGCGGTAGCCGTCGTCGAAGGTGAGCACCACCGGCTTTTCCGGCAAGGGCGCGCCCTGGGTCAAATGGGCAAGCCATTGGTAGAGGCTGATGGTGGTATAGCCTGCCTGGAGCATGGCGTCCAGATGCTCGGCAAAGAGCTGGGGTGTCACCGAGAGGTCCAGCCGGTAAATGTCGGCGTTGGGTGGCGGCACGCTCAGATAGTGGTACATCAGAATGGGCACGCGCGCGATACGCACGTCACCGGTAGGCGTGGGTGCCAGGGACGGGGTTGCCGTAGGTGGCGGCGCAACGACAGCGGGCTGGTCCGCCACGCCGGTGGGCGCGGGGGGAACATCCGGCGCGCCTGTGGTGGGGACGGGCGTCGCCAAGCGCGCACCAATTCCCGGCGGCCCGGCGGTCACCGGCTGTTGCAACGCTGCCATGAGCGAAAGCGTCGGCGTGGGCGTCGGCGCAGCGGGCAACGTGGGAGGCTGGGTCACGGTGGGGGGCAGCAGTACAAGCCGCGGGTTGACGCGCGGGCCGATGCCGCGCGGGGGCGAGGGAACAGCGGCGAGCGCAGCGCCAGCCTCGCGTTCTGCTGGCGTGCCGGCTTCTTCTTGGGCGTCGGCATCTGTGCCCTCCGCGCGCGCTTCGTCTGGGCTTGCAACCGCAGCCGTCACGGTGGCAGTCGGGCGCGGGGAGGGCGCGACTGTAGGTGTGCGCGTCGGAGTGGGCGTGGGCAAGCGCACTTGGGGCGCAGCTTGGGCGATTGATGGGCTGTTGCGCTCGGTGACGGATGCAGCCTCACTTGGGTGTGAGCTGGGCCAAGCGAAGGCCAAGACTGCAATTCCCACGATGGCGAGCAAACTCAGCGCGCCGGGCCAAGCGGCGCGACCGGCAGGTGTTGTTGGGCGCAAAAGGCGCAAGCGGCTCTTCCAATCCATACGAGCGATCCTACCATGCAGCCCCGACGGGCGCTAATCGGCACATCTTTTTGGTGTGGGACAGCATGTGCAGGGCGAATCTACAGTAAATTGTTCCTGTATCGGCATGAATATCCGAGTAGGTTGACAAACTAGGTTGTATGTCCTATACTTCCCAGACAATGGAATCAGGGTTCCAGGCTTCATCCCCATGTTTTTGGTGCAGCGAGCAGCCTCAATCTGCAACGCAACTCAACTGGAGCGCGTGGACAATTGTATAGGATTGTGGGCGACCCCCACAGCCCGACTGCACACGCACTGAAGGACCTTTCTTCCGCGGACTACTCGAGCGGCGGTCGCGCCCGGTCACCAAGTCGTTCATGCACATCGCGAGGGAGCAATGTATAGGGAGAAAATCCGCGAATACTACGATCATCTCAGCCGCAGTTATCGCCGTGTCGCCGATTTTATCATGAGCAACTATTACGAAGTCTCGTTCATGACGGCGGCGCAATTGGCTGCGGCGGTGGGTGTGGATACGACAACGGTGGTGCGCTTCTCACAGCGGCTGGGTTACAACGGCTATCCCGAATTGCTGAGTGATATTCGCGACCAGGTGAAGGACGAAATCTACGCCGCATACGAACCCCAGGAACTCTCTGCGGAGGATCCTGCTGGCGCGTTCAAGGACCGCGCCGAACAGGAGCAGCACAACCTCAAACAGATGCTCATCCACAACCCGCCGGACCATGTGCGCCGGGTGGCGGCGCTGTTTGCCGGGGCCAAACATGTTCTGCTGGTGGCGGAAGGTTATGCGGCGGTTGCCGCAGCCATGACCGCCGAACAACTGCGCCACCGGGGTATCTCCGCCGAGGTCGCCACCAACGACCCGGTGCGACTATCCGCCACGCTTATCAGCCTCGCCCCGGAAACGCTGGTCATCGGCATCAGCGCGACCGAGTATGGCGACAACGTGGCGAAGGCATTGGCCTTTGCGCGTAACAAGGGGTGCGCAACGTTGGGGGTAGTCGGTTCGTTGGCTAGCCCAGTGAACCGCATGTCCGACCAGGTGATGTATGCGCCGACTGACGTTGCCGGACCGTTGCCCAGCGTGGTGGCGCTGGTGGCAGCGCTGTCGGCCCTGGTTTTGATCGCGGCGCGCGATAGCGACGCCACCGCACAAAAATATCGCGAAGAGTATGAGCGCGCCTTTGCCTTCCTCACCGCGCCGGGAGTCGCCGACGCGCCGGAATGAAGACGAGGTGTAACGCGAGCGCGGCGTCTACGCCATTCCTTTGCATTTCATACCGGCTTTCCGCCGAAAGCCAGGGCGGGGACGGTTGCGGCGTGTGAGGAGTGGGAAGCTGGGGTGGCATTTGTGGGGTGGGTGCGCCGCCAACCGGACCGAGTCGGACGTCAGGCCCAGCAGATTCTCTCTACGTCCGACAGGAGCTATGAGACGGCTACGCTCTGGAATGACTTGCCCCGGGGGGATGGCAGCCCTGCGCACGGCTTGCAATCGCTCCCTCTATTGCCGCTTTCCTCTCACCCCCAATTCATCCTGACCATGTCCCAGCAACGCTGGGACATGGAGGTCGTCCACTGCGCGATGACCACTGCGCAATGAAAATTGGTCTGGGTCTTGGCGAGAAACAGCGCTGTATTCACCCCCTGAAAGTGCCAAAGTTGCCCGGCTCGCTGTTACGACAGTGAGCCGGGCGCGGGGTGGATCAGGACTGGGTAGGCGGGGAGAGACGCAGGGCAATTTCCATTAATTTGGTCTTGAGCAGTGCGCGCTCCTTGCTCCACTCGGCTTGGTCCAACTTGCCCTGAGCATGGAGATCGTCCAACTGCGCAATGCGCGCCAGCAGTTCATCACGCTGCGCGGCAAGGTCCTCTTCGGCAGAAGCCGTCTGGGTGAGGCTGTTGCGCATAGCCCACAACACGACGCCTGCCAGCCCCACCCCGATGATACCGCCGGTCGCCCAAGCCATCCACGGCGCAAAGCCGCCGCCAGTGGTCGTTGCCGGGCGCGCAGCCGTGCCTGTCGGCGCGCCGCCGACAGGTGGTCGCGGGTCAATCGCGCCGGGAGGCAACAGCCCGCGCAGTGCCACCGTGACCTCCCCCGCCGCAACCTGGTTGCCTTCCCAGATGCGATAAGTGCGCCCCTGGAACTCCTGCGGGCCGACAAACTCGAAGCCGGTCACGTCGGTCTGTAGCTGCGGCAATTCGGCAATGAGCAGGTTGATCTGCCGCTGGGGATAGAGAAAGCGCTGACTGAACTGGTAGCTTGTTCCCTCATAGGGAATGGCATAGCGCAAAACGATCTGCTTGGTGGCTTGGCCTGGGATCAGCGGCGTGGTGTCATAGACGATGTCGCCCACCTGTTGGAAACGCCCGCCCAACACGCCGTTCTCAAAGCTGAGTTGGGTTGCGCCGGGGGGGATATGGACCCCCACCGTCACCGGATCGGGCAGCCCCGGCAATGTCTCGCCGACAAAGGTGCGGTCGCCGTCGCTGCCGAAGGTCAAAATCTGCCCTACCAGCAGCGCACCCGGCTGAGAATCAATGATCCAATGGCCCCGGTCAATGCGAATGGTGTTGGGGTCGGTGGTGGTGGCGTACACGGTGATGGTCGTCTCGGCGCTGGGCGCGTCCGCGCTCAGACGGACAATCGGACTGCTATAGCGAATGCCGTCGGCGCTAGTGGAGGCGAGATAGACCAGATTCGCGTCGGTCGCCAAGTCGGTAAACTCGAAGAAGCCGTCGGCCCCCACCGTGGTGGTAAACCCGGCGACCGGGGTGAACTCGGCATAGGCGTCCAGTGTCACTTCGTTGCCGACCAACTCCTCCATTCCCGGCGTGCCCAGGATGATACGCCCGCGCACCACACCGGGGCCGGGCCGATAGCTGCTCACCCACGGCGGGATATAGGTGAAGGTCCGCATGTAATCCAACACGACGCGCTGATTGTAGGCGGACCAGTCCCCACCGATCTCCGGGTGGGCCGTCAGCCAGCGCGCCTGCCACTCGGCAGGGCTGACGGTCATGGTCGCTGCCGGGTCGGAGAAGTCGGGCAAGTCCCCCTCCGCTTCGGGGCCGTCCCCTGCGCCGCCGGGGCCGTGACATCTTGCGCAACTCAGGTCATAGAGCGCTACGCCATCAGCATACTCCGCGGCGTTGGAGTGCATGCTCCAGATATAGGCAACCACCTCCCAGATTTCGGTATCGTTCAGTTGGTTTTGCCAGGGCGGCATCAGACGCTCGATACGACCGTACTTGGTGGCGTAAAACCACTCGGCGGGGCTGCGCTCCCAAGCGGCTTGCGGGTCGGCAAAGGCTGTGACCGGGTGGGGGATACTTGCTGCGGTGGGGCCGTTGCCCAGCCCATCTACGCCATGACAGGGCGCGCAACTCTGCTGGTAGATGGCGTGCCCGCTGCGCGCCAGCGGCGGCGACGGCGGTGGCGGTACTCGGCTGGGGTCGTAGGTGGGTGACGGCGGCGGTGACTGGGCCAAAAGCGTGGCGGCAGGCGTCTGTGGTGTTGCCAACAGCGTGGCGAGCAAGAAACCGACCGCGCCCAGGAGCGCACGCCGGACAAAAAGAAAGGCAGGGCGACGCCCTACCTGGTCGGAAAACCGCGGGTCAATCGGCATGGGCATACGAAGACTTTCGACCTGGCTAGGTGAACCAAGAATGCGAGATAACGGACAGGATGGGGCGTAACTACGGCAGCGCCCCGCCACTGGGCAGCACGGCGCCCGCCGCCGGATAGCACACCGGCAGCCCTGGTGAGGGCCGCCGGCGCCGATACAACATAGGAGTTAAAGTGTTAGCGCACTGCCTCGACGAAGACCTCTTCCGGCTCTTCCTCATAGCGGCTGGGACACTTGAGCAACAGTGTGTCGGCCTTGAAGGTGCCGTCTGCCAAGAGTTGCCCCTCGATGATGGCTTCGGCAGCGCGCGTGAAGTTATCCGGTCGTGGGCCATAGAAGACGATGGGCAGTTGTGCGCCTACGTCGTCGTGGATGGCAAAGCGCAGCGTGACTTCTTGGGCGTTCCAGTCTTCGCTGCCCTCTACGACCGCGCCGCTGACGCGCACGCGTTCGCCGATGACGTTTGCGCCGCGCGCGTTCAACTCCGAGACGGTGAGATAATAGGCCCCGGTCGAGACGGTCGCTTGCACGATCAGAACGATGACCAGGGCAATGAGGAGCGCACCGCCGATGATGAATTTGAGATTCTTGTTGGCGGTAGTCCGTTGGCCTAAGTCGGCGGGAATCGCCTGGGCTTGGTTGACCAGTTGTGTCATGAGTGGATTGCTTTCTACCTAACCACGCAGCGTTGTTCCGGTGGGACACCCGGCGAGGCAAGTCTAGCGCCTCGCGGTTCCCTCTGGGTTGCCCGTTGTCTCCGCCCGTCGCTGCGTCGCGCCGTGAGACAACTGTTGCGGTCACGCATGGCGGTTACAGTCTACCCCACCTCGCGCCGCGCGTCAACGGTTTTCGGGCCGATTCGCTACGGATTTTCCCGTATTATCGCACCGAATGGGCGGGCCATGTGTCCCCAATTACGGGGTCATTTGTCCTGTTCTACCGGGGTGATGCTCGCCTACCGGCTGCTACACAACCGCACCAGTCGGTGCATGAGGCCCTGGGGCCTGGGCTGCGCCGGGGGCTTGGTATGCCCTGATGCGCCATGCTATACTGGGCGCAATGGAGCACTCTCCCCAGAACAGGCGTCAGGCGCGTCGGCGCCCTGTCATCTGCGTCCGACCCGACGAGCACCGGCGGCAATCCCATCACCCGCCGGAGGAGTAGCGACATGGCAATTCTGCGTGAATACCATCGTCCCACCACCCTGGACGAGGCCCTCGCCTTGCTCAGCCGCCGGGACACGCGGCTGGTGCCATTGGCGGGCGGCACGCGGCTGGTGGGCCTGTTGGAGACGCGCGCGCTTCCCGACGTGGACGGCGTCGTTGATCTGCGCGACTTGGCGCTCGCTACGATCCAGCAGGGTCCCGGCTGGGTTCAGGCAGGCGCGATGGTGACGCTCAGCGAACTGGCTGCGCACCCGCGCGCCGGGGAAGTCGCCGGCGGCTTACTGCGCCGCGCCGTGCGTGGGGAAGGCCCCGTCAACCTACGCAACGTGGCGACGGTGGGCGGCGTCGTTGCCGCAGCCGAAGCGGACAGCGAACTCTACGCCGCGTTGCTGGCTCTGGATGCCCAGGTACTCTTCCACGCGCTAGACGGTCCCACGGCTCAGCCGCTGGCAGACTGGACAGGTGTCTCCCTCGGCGCGCTGGTCACAGGGGTGCGCTTTGGCCTGGATGCCACGCACGGGGGGCATGCGCGGGTGGCGCGCACGCCGAGCGACCGTCCCATTGTCGCCGCGCTGGCGGTCGCCGGGCCGCAAGGCGTGCGTGTGGCGCTGTGTGGCGTAGCAGCGCGCCCCGTCCTCGCCGGCACGCCGCTGGACCCGCCTGACGACTACAAAGGCAGCGCAGCCTATCGCCGCGCCATGGCAGAGGTCGTGCACGCGCGTGCGCTGGCGGAGATCGGCGCTACACCGGCTTGAAAACCGGCATGAAAGGAGTGTGCCAATTTGAGGACACAGGAACTACGCGAACGCATCGCAGTTGCTTCTGCCATCTGTCACGGTAGGCAAGTGATCCGACTGGAGTTCGCCGATATTCAAGCTGCGTTGGCCTCCCAAACACCATGATGCACATCACCCTGACCGTTAACGGAACGCACCATAGCGTCGAAATTCACCCTGGCGAGTTGCTGCGCACGACGCTGCGCCGGCTGCGTTATTTCAGCGTCAAGCATGGCGATGAGACGGGCGAGAGCGGTGCGGATGCGGTGTTGCTCACCCACACGCCCGACATCGCGACCAGCTATCGCTTGGTCAACAGCGGCGTGCTCTTGGCAGCCCAGGCCGACGGCGCGTCCATCCTTACCGTGGAGGGGTTGAGCGGCCCGCGCGACCACGACTTGCATCCGCTGCAAGAGGAGTTCGTCGCCTGCGGCGCCATCCAGTGCGGCTATTGCACCCCGGCGCAATTGCTGGCAGCCAAACGGCTCTTGGATGAAACGTCCACGCCCAGCGAGGCACAGGTGCGTGAGGCTATCGCCGGGGTGCTCTGCCGCTGTACAGGCTATCTCAAACCGGTGCAAGCCGTGCTGCGCGCGGCGGCAAGGCTGCGCGGCGAGGAACCGCCCCCTCTCCCCCTGGACGTGCGTGACGCGTTGCCCACCGATGAATGGCCCACGGGCGACGACCGCGAACCGCTCTCCCCGGCGGGCAACGATTTGCCCGGCGGGAGCGATCTCCGGACGCGCACGCGGGTCGTGCCCGCGCGCGTGGTCGCGCCCCGGACTGCGGTGGTCAACAAACCGGAACGCAAGGTGGACGCGGTCAAGCTCGCCAAAGGCCGCGCCGTCTTTGCCGACGACATGGAGATGCCAGGGATGCTCTACGGTGGGCTGCTCACCAGCCCCCACGCCCATGCGCGCATCGTCGCCATTGACACGAGCAAGGCGCGCGCCTTGCCCGGCGTCCACGCCGTCCTGACCTACCAGGACGTGCCGCGCGTGGTCTATGCCAGCGGCGGGCAAAGCTACCCCAACCCGCCGCCCTATGACCAAGTGAGTCTGGACAACAAAGTGCGCCATGTGGGCGACCGCGTGGCGATTGTCGCCGCGGAGACGCCGGAGATCTTACAGCAGGCCTTGGAACTGATCGAGGTGCAGTATGAAGTGTTGCCCGCGGTCTTCACGCCCGCCGAAGCCCTTGCGCCCGGCGCGCCGGTGATCCACGATGAGCCGGACGCGGTGGGGATCTACAACGCTGCGTCCAACATTGCGGTGCATCTGCACGTCAACCACGGTGACGTAGACGCGGCCTTTGCCCGCGCCGCGCACGTCTATGAAAGCGAGTACCAAGTCCACCAGGTACAACAGGCAAGCATCGAGCCGCACGTCGCGCTGGCTTGGTGGGACGAGGACGACCGCCTGGTGATTCGCACCAGCACCCAAGTCCCTTTTCATGTGCGGCGCATGGTCGCGCCGTTGATCGGCTTGCCCGTGCGCAAGATTCGCGTCGTTAAGCCGCGCATCGGCGGCGGCTTCGGCGGCAAACAGGAGATGCTTATCGAGGACTTGGTCGCGCACTTGACCATTGCCACCGGGCGACCGGTACGCTTCGAGTATACGCGCGCCCAAGAGTTCACCAGCGCGCGCAGCCGCCACCCCCAAACCCTGCGCTATCGCAGCGGCGTGGACGCCGATGGCAAATTGGTGGGCATGGAGTTGACGATTCTCGCCGACGCCGGGGCCTTCGGTACCCACGGCTTGACCGTGCAGATGGTCTCCGGCTTCCGCGGGCTGAGCACCTATTGGCTGCCCAACGCGCGCTTCACCTGCGACGTGGTCTATACCAACAAGCCCACGCCCGGCGCATTTCGCGGTTATGGCGCGCCCCAGGCGCTTTTCGGGCTGGAACAACATATGGAGGAGTTTGCGCTCCACATTGGGCTGGACCCGGTGGAGTTCAAGCGGCGCAACTGGGTCAAGGTGGGCCAAGACCTGCCCATGGCTGAGGCGATGGGCGAGGGCCGCGAAGGCTTTGCCCAGACCGTGCGCAGCAGCGGTTTGGCCGAGTGTGTGGAGGAAGGCGCAAAAGCCATTGGCTGGGGGCGGCGCAACGACCCCGCCTGGCGATATGATCCGGCACGCCCCCACATCCGTCGCGGGCTGGGCATGGCTGTCTGTATGCACGGCACGGGCATCGCCGGGCTGGACATGGGCGCCGCCAGCCTCAAGCTCAATGACGACGGCAGTTTCAACCTGCTCATGGGCGCCACCGATTTGGGCACCGGCTCGGACACGGTCCTGGCTCAGATCGCAGCCGAGACGTTGGGGGTGGACCTGGACCACATCATCGTCTATGCCAGCGACACGGACTTCACGCCCTTCGACACCGGGGCCTATGCCTCCAGCACCACCTACATCAGCGGCGGTGCGGTGCTCAAGGCTGCGGAGGAGGTGCAGCGCCAAATCTGCGTGCATGCCGCGCGCCATCTCTTGCCCGGCGCGGAGCCGGATTCGCTCTGGCTGGAGGAGGGGCAGGTCAAGGCTCCCGACGGTCGCGCCGTGACGTTGGCGCAGGTCGCGCTGCACGCCACCCACCAGGCCGACCAGCACCAGATCATGGCGACCGCGTCCCACATGAGCTATGTCAGCCCGCCGCCTTTTGCCGCGCAATATGCCGAGGTGGAGGTGGATACGCAAACGGGACAGGTGACGGTGACCAAGTTGGTCATGGCGGTGGATTGCGGTATCGCCATCAACCCGGTGACCGCAACAGGACAGGTGGAGGGCGGCATGGTACAGGCGTTGGGCTATGCCGTGTGCGAGGAAATGGTCTATGACGCCGCGGGGCGCTTGGTCAATCCGCGCTTGGGCGACTATCGCATCTTCGCCGCGGACGAGGTCCCGGAGTTGCAAGCCATCCTGGTACAGACCTACGAGCCGACAGGGCCGTATGGGGCTAAAGCCATTGCCGAGATCCCCATGGACGGGGTTGCGCCCGCGGTGGCGAATGCCATCTACGACGCGACCGGGGTGCGCCTGCGCCGTCTCCCCTTCACGCCGGAGCGAGTCTGGGCCGCGCTGCAAGCAGGGTAAGAATCCCCGCGGCACCGGTTGCGCCGACTAGGTTCTGTCTGAAAAATCGCTGTGTCGCTGTCATGCTGAGGCGCCGCCGAAGCATCCCCTCCGGTCCGATGACCGGGATTCTTCCCTTCGCTGCGCTCAGGGCAGGCAGCCTAGCGGCTCAGAATGACATTTTTTCAGACACTCCTTAGACTGTACTCTGCCCGGCTGCTGCGCGTTCCAGCCGCTCGATGAAAAGCGCAGGCGTATAGCCGACCAAGATCATCACATCCGCCACCGTAGACTGGGTGATGGACTGGGCAGCAGGCAACGCTTGGACATAGCGATAGGTCACGACCGACCGTCCGGGTGTCACGTTAAAGTGGCCCAGGACGGTCTGCGCGTTCAGGTCGGGCAACTGTGCGACCACGCGCGCCAG
>CAKZVN010000275.1 GCA_937922105.1 uncultured Litorilinea sp. | reverse complement strand
GGGCTGTTGTGGCGAGGGGACGGTAGCCGGCAGCAATGGTCTCGGTCTGTGGACCCGCCGCGGGGACACATGGCAACAGGATGCGGCGGACCCGTTTGCGCGGTTGGAGGTGGTGGGGGCGGCACAGGTGGGCGAGGTGACGGTGGTCGGGACGACCAACGGTCTCTTTGCGCGACAGAGCGATACATCCTGGCGCGCCGTGACCGGGCTGCCTGCGGTGGTGACTGGGCTGGTGGTGGATGTGAACGACGGCAAGCGGCTCTATGCCGGGACCCCGGTGGGTGTCTTCAGCGCAGAGTACGCGGGCGCGGCATGGCAGGCGATCAGTCCACCCTGGGTGGTGTGGAATTTGGCCCTGGACAACGCAGGGCGGCTCTATGCCGCGCGCGGCAGCGGCTTGGCATGGAGCGATGATCCCCCGCGTGGTGAGTGGACGGCAACGCGCGGGCTGGATACGGTGACTTTCTTCGGCGCGCATCCTGACCCGCGCGCGGGGCAAACGGTGTGGGCCGGGACGTGGGGTAACAACATCGGGGTGAGCGACGACCGCGGCGTAACGATTGCGCCGCTGCACAATGGGCTGGAGACGCTGAGCGCGCTGGATGTGTGGCAGCATGTCACACCGGGTCAGATGACGATCGGCACCATCGAGGGGCTGTATCGCACGGATGACGGCGGCGCAAGCTGGTTCCGCCTGCCCGGCGCGTTGGCGGAGCAGACTGTCTATGCAGTGATGCAAGCCGATGACGGACGCATCTGGGCGGGCGCGGCAAATGGCTTGTGGTTCAGCACGGACTTTGGCGTGACCTGGGTACGCCAGGCGGGAGTCCCGGAGACGACGGTGATCCGGCTGGGCAAGCTCACAGGCACGCGCGACTGGCTGTGGGCCGGAACTGAGCCGGACGGCCTGTGGGTGAGCCGTGACCGGGGCGTGACGTGGGAGGCAGCCGGACCGGCAGGCACGACTGTCTATGCATTGGTGGAGGACGGCGGCGGTGACTTGTTGATGGCGACCGACCGCGGCGTGTTGCGCCTGGCGCGATAGGCGTAGCCGGTGTAGAGTGGGCAAGACGGATCGGCACAGCGGCATCCGGGAAAGGAGCGATGCATGACCTTGGATCAATTTCGTGCGACATTGGCGGAGTCCGCGCCGCCGGCGGGGATCGGCCCGGCGCTGAGTGCGCTGTGGTACGACGCGAAGGGCAATTGGGAGGCCGCGCATACGGCGGCGCAGGAAGACTCCAGCGCGGACGGCGCGTGGGTGCACGCTTATTTGCACCGCGTGGAGGGCGACCTGGGTAACGCTGCGTACTGGTATCGGCGGGCAGGACGCCCGACGGCGCAGGGTGAACTCAGCGAGGAGTGGGCCGCGATTGCCGCCGAACTGTTGGGGCGCTAGAGGCCTATTCCGTGACGTGGACAGTCGTCGACTGGTGTACAGCCCGGCACATGGGCGGCCCGCGAGCGCCGGCCCGCGGGCTTCTCAGTTGATCGGACTAGACGTGGACGACCTGCGCCGGTTCGACCGGCTGGGAGCGGCGCCGGTAGGCGGTGACAAACTCTGCGATGACATGCACCGGGACAGCTGCACCTACGGCGGGACCGGTCATGAGCGTGTTGAGGCCGACCAGACGGCCCCGGCTGTCCAGCATGGGACCGCCGGAGTGACCGGGGCGCAGCTGTAGCGCGGCCGCGACCCAGTCACGCTGCCCGTCGCCCAGCTCGGGCAGGTGCGCGCCGGAGCCGATGACGACGCCGGCGGTCGCGCCCCCTTCGATGCCCCAGGGAAAGCCCAACGCAAAGACCAACTCTCCCGCGCGCAATGCGCGCGAATCGCCCGGTTGGATGGGTGTTAAGTCGCCGGTTTGGACTTGGAGCAGGGCGAGGTCGTGTTGCCCGTGGAGCGCAACGACCTCCGCGGGGAGTTGTCGCCCGTCGGCTAAGACGATCTGCAACCCGCGACCGACTGTGTCGCGGCGACCCTGCACCACGTGCGCGTTGGTTACGATCAGACCGTCTGCGGACCAAATGACCCCGGAGCCGGCTCCACGACCCTGGTACTGGACCTGCACCAGCGCGTGGCGCGCCTGTGCGTGTAGATGGGCGAGGTCGTCGCTCAAGGATTGGAGTAGGGTCGGCACGGTTGCGCCTTTCTTCTTCGACTTTCTTCTTCGACAGAGTTGCTAACCGGTTTGTTCGCTAAGTAGCCGTCATTGGCGCGCAGCATGACCCTCTTTGACACTTCACGAGCAAACCACTAACTGGGACAGATGTACCGATGCTCAGCGCGCTTGACCGATGGTGACCGTGAGGTCGCGCAGATCGCCGCCGCGCACCACGCGCACCAGCGAGGGTTGTCCGATGGTCGCGCTTGCGAGCTGGGCCTGTAACTCGTCTACATGACGGATGGGGGTGTCGTTGAGCCTGACCAAAATGTCACCCTGGAGCAGACCGCCCGCCTCGGCAGGGCTGCCGCTCTCCACGGACATGACCATGAGACCCGTTTCTTGGCTGATGCGTTGGCGGATGGCATCGGTCAAGCGCACGGGCTGGATGCCGACACCGAGATAGCCGCGCGGAACTTTGCCGTGGGCGGCGAGTGTCTCGACGACACGGGCGATGGTGGTGGAGGGGAGTGCAACGCTGATGCCCTGGACCAGCGCCGAGGTGTTCAACCCGGCTAGGCGACCGTCGGCGGCAAGCAAGGGACCGCCGGAGAAGCCGGGATACATGGCAACATCGGTCTGCACGTAGTGTTCGATCTCCGCGCCGCCGGGGGAACGCCAACTCCCTCCTAGAGCGCTAAGGATGCCCAGCGTGGCTTGGACGGTGCGTCCGGGGCGACCCAGAGCCAGGACCAAATGGCCGACGCGCAGCTCTGCCGGCGCGGCCCATACTGCAGGAACCAGATCGGCGGCTTCGACGCGCAGCAATGCAAGGTCGGTACCGGGGTCGCGACCAACCAGGGTGGCGTTGTGGCTTGACCCGTCGGCGAGCGCAACCTTGAGGTTGTCGTCGCGCTCGACTACGTGATTGGCGGTGACGATGAGACCGTCGCGGCGATAGACGATCCCGGTGGCGGGTAGGCGGCGGCGCCCTTCGACGCGTACGGTGTAGGGCGCGGCTTGTTCCACGAGCGCCGCCAGAGA
>CAKZVN010000274.1 GCA_937922105.1 uncultured Litorilinea sp. | reverse complement strand
CCGCGCTCGTTGGTGAAATTACCGTTCGCCGGACTCAACACCACTCCGCCCACGCGATAGCCGTAGATCAACTCGGCAATGTCGCTGTCGAAGCCGGTGTTGCTGCCCTCGAAGCCGATGAGAAAGAGTTGCCCGACGCGGTCGGCAACACTCATGCGCGCCAGCAGGGCATCCACGGTTGCGGCAAGCGAGTCGGTTTCGGGCGGGCGCGTCTGTGCGGCGGCTCGCATGTCCGGCGCCAACAGCCCGACTACGACCGTCAGGCTGAGCAGGAGACGCAAGTAAATTGGGAAGCGCCGGCGCAGTCTTTGCATGAGTGAATGGCGGGACGGTCAGCGGTCCCTGGTTGTCAGTATAGCGAGGCTACAGGGATGCGTCAACCGGGGCTGCCTTGCGACCTGCGCTTTCTGTTGCTTTTCTGTCTGGATGATGCAACAAATCAGGGAATCAGTCGCTCAGGGGTGACCCAAGCGACTTTGTATTTTTGCCCGGCCCGCGCTATACTTGGCCCTAGATTCCGACGCACTCATAGGCGAGCGTATGTACGAACAAAATCCCTATTCCCGCTATCCCATCCCTGCCGAATCCGAAGAGCGTTTTGCTGCCGAGCCGCCCAGTCGCTGGACATTGTTCCGCATCTTTGTCCAAGAGAGTCTCCAGGTGATCGTGCCGGCGTTGGTCTTGGCGCTGACAGTGCATCTCTTTTTGGCCCAAGCCACCATCGTCTACGGGCAAAGCATGGAGCCGAATCTGTCGGAACGCCAACGGCTGATCATTGACAAAGTGAGCTATCGCTTCTATCCGCCGCAACGCAACGACATCGTCGTCATCAACATGCCCGGCATGAGCGAGATGCTGGTAAAGCGGGTCATTGGGTTGCCGGGTGAGACGGTCGAACTGCGCCGCGGGGTCGTCTATGTCAACGGTGAACCACTCCCCGAACCCTTTCCCCACGACTTGGGCTACCAGAGCACGCCGCCCATGACGCTTGGCCCCCTGAGCTATTTTGTCATGGGAGACAACCGCGACAACAGCAACGACAGCCGGGCTTTCGGCCCGGTCAAGCGCGAGTACATCGTCGGGCGCGTCTGGCTACGTTACTGGCCGCTATCCGAATTCACCTCGTTCTAGCCTGTGTAAGACATCTCACCTAGATAGGACCGGCGTGGCAGACGCGTTGGGGAGTGGCGCGGGGGAGGGGCAGCGCCCCACCCCTACGCGGGGCATGGGCACGCGAGGGACGCACGGATGAGTTCGCGACGTTGGAGCGGGACGACCAAACTGACGGTAGGGATCATTCTGGCCCTCCTCGCAATCATTCTGTTGGTGACTTTCCGTGTTCTGATCGCGCCGACAATTGTCGCCTTCCTGCTCGCCTTTATCCTTTCCTATCCCGTTAACTGGATTCAGCGCACTTCCGGTTGGCCGCGCGGCCTGTCGGTGGCGGTGGTCTATGTCGTGCTGCTGGCTGTTTTGGCGCTGACGCCTATCTTCATCGTGCCGCGCTTGGTGGACATGGTGGAGTCGCTGCGCGGTACGCTGCAAGACCTGGTGGACGACCTGCAAAGCGCCGGCAGCGGCCCGCTCCTCAGTTTCGGCGACTTTTCGCTGTCGCTGGATGTCCTCTTCCAGCAGACCGGTGAACTGTTGGGGAGCGTCTTGATCACTGCGGGCGGCAACCCCATCTCGCTGGCGCGCGGGGTGACCAACAGCATCATCACGGTGATCTATGTGCTGGTGGTTGCCTTTTGGATTCTCAAGGATATCTATCGGCTGCAACGTTTGATCATTGACCAAATCCCGGTGGATTACCAGGAGGACGTGCGCCGGCTGGGCCAAGAATTGGGCCAGATTTGGCACGCGTTTTTGCGCGGCCAATTGACGCTGGCGATCACTGTGGGGGTGCTGGTCTGGATCATTCTTAGCATTGTGGGGATGCCCAATGCCGGGGGATTGGCGCTCTTGGCAGGCTTGATGGAGTTCCTGCCCACCATCGGCCCTGCGGTGAGCGGTACGGTGGGTACTTTCTTTGCCTTCTTTCAAGGCTCCACCTGGATGCCCGTCCATCCCCTCACCTTCGCCATCATTGTCGGCCTACTCTATGCCATCATCGGCCAAATTGAGAGCATTTATCTGATCCCGCGGTTGGTGGGGGGGCGGGTGCGCCTGCATCCGGCGGTGGCGTTTGTGGGCATCATTGCCGGGACGCTGGTCTTTGGGCTGCTGGGCGTGCTGCTGGCGACGCCGCTGCTTGCCAGTTCACGCACCATTCTCTCCTATGTCTTTCGCAAGTTGCTGGACCGCGAGCCGTTTGAGCCGTCGCGCAGCGCGCAAGCAAGCGTGCGCATCCCCGGCTTGATCGCTGGGCGCAAGATTGAGGCGGTGGTCTTTGACCTGGACGGTGTGCTGGCGGAGATTGACTGGAGCGCGCCGGCCTGGGCCGAGAGCCATTTGCGCTGGATGGACCGCGTGATTCCGCCGGAGACGCGCGCGGCAGCCATGCGCCGCATCATGGTGGCGTGGGAGGGGATACTCAATTTCCTGGTGGGCCAATATCGCGACGCCTATAAGGGGCAGGGGCTGGACCGTCGCCTGCCGTGGATCAACCGCTTGCGCGGCTACGCGCCGGTGCAGGAGATGCGTCCCATCCCCGGCGTGCGCCAGACCTTGACCAGCCTAGCGGCAAGTTACCGCTTGGCGCTGGTCTCCACGCGCCGTCGCTCGGAGATTGACAGCTTTTTGCACCAAAACGGGCTGGACCCGGCGCTCTTTGCCGCCATCGTCGGACGCGAAGCCACGCGCAATCTGCTGCCCAACAGCGAACCCCTGCGCGCCATCATCGAAGCGCTGGGCACGTCGCCCGCGCAGATGCTCATGGTCAGCGACACCGACAGCAACTTGCGCTCTGCGCGCGCGATGGAAATGGCAACCGTCGGTGTGCTGTGCGGCTTGGGCCAAGAAAAGGATTTCGCCGACACCGACCTGGTCATCGCCACCACCGCGGAATTGACGGATTGGTTGTAGCTCCCATACACCAATCTAAAGCGACCGGCCTGTACCGGTCGCTTTGGATTGGTGCGGGTATTGGGGTGGGATAGGGACGGGCGCCGGTGCTAGCCCTGCACCAGCGACTGCCCGCCGTCAATCCACATTTCGGTGCCGGTGATGTGGCTGGACATATCGGAGACCAGGAAGAAAATCAGGTCCGCCACTTGCTCCGCACTGCCCGGCTGGCCCCGGGTCAGGGGAATGGTGCCCTGGGGATATTGCACGGGCCAGCGAATTTCCTGGTTGCGCAGGTCCGTGTTGTCGCGAATCTCGGATGTAATCCAGCCCGGACAGATGACATTGATGCGCACCTTGTGGGGCGCCAACTCCACCGCAGTCATCTTGGTGAAGGCGACCTGCCCCGCCTTGGAGCAGGAGTAAGCGGTCGCGCCCGTGTTGGAGAACATGCGCGTGCCGTTGACCGACGAGACGACCACGATCGCGCCGCCCTGCTGCTTGAGATAGGGCACGGCATACTTCACCGTCAGGAACGTCCCCTTGAGGTTGATGTCCAGGGTGGTATCCCAGTCTTCAGGGGTGAGTTCTTCCAACGAGGCCCACTTGCCGTTGATACCGGCATTGGCGATCACAATGTCCAGCCGGCCCCAGGTGTCTATGATGGTTTGCACCGCGGCCTGCATGTCTTCGGGTTTGGCGACATCGCCCAAGATGGCAATGGCTTCGCCGCCTGCCGCGTTGATCTGCGCCGCGACCTCGTTGATCTGGGTCGGCGTGCGGCTCAGACAGGCGACCTTGGCCCCTTCCTGGGCCAGCTTGATGGCCGCGGCCTTGCCCAGACCTGAGCCGGCCCCGGTGACATAGGCGACTTTTCCGCTGAGTTGCATGGTCTTTCCTCGCTCGTGATTGGATGCGCGCTGCGCTTTTTCATTTCATGCGCGCGGGGCGGTAGATTCTAGGGCCGCGCGGTCGAGGTCCCTGCCCCGGCGCGCTCGCCCGTCCCGTCATTGTACCCTGGCGGCAGCGGTTTCGTCACAGCCGCGCCGCGCCGAAATGCGATGCGCTCCCTGTCCTCATGTGTGTGCCCGGAACCAGGCCAAGGTCTCGGCAATGGCCTGCTCATGCGGTGTGCTGATATCGCCGAAGGCAGCTACAAAGCGGCTGTGATCCACGATGTACGGCTCCAGGTTTTGATACAACATCTCCTGGAGTTCGCGCATCATGGGGTTGAAAAGCGCCATCACGCCCACAAGGAACGGTCCGGCGGCTTGAATTTTGAGCGGCACTCCGGCCTGCTGCGCGATCCGAGTGACGAACTGGCGCGCGCGCAGGGTCGCGAGCACCCTAGCGCGAGTCCCCGTCCCCGCGAATGACCCCGCGCGCCTGGCGCGAAAAGAGTTTCTCCAGGTTAGCCGCGGCGACTTCCTCCAAGCTCAAGCCCAATTCGGTGCAAATCTGGGTGAAGTACCAGAGCACATCGCCCAGTTCTTGCTTGAGCGCTTCGCGGTCGGCGTCGCTGATCTGCCCGCCGCGGTCACGGAAGATTTTCTTGATCTTTCCCGCGACTTCGCCGACTTCGTTGGCGAGTCCGAGTGTGGGATAGACGATGGGGTGGTCGGTGTGAATCTCGCTCCAGGTCTTGCGCGATTCGCGCTGATAGACCGCAAAGGTTTCCAACGGAGGAAGCGGCTGAGGAGCCGGTGAGTCTTGGGCCATGTTTCGACGGGTGTCCTTGCTGGGGTTGAACCATGCACTGTGCGTGTCGGTCGCAACGGTGCGCCGAGTGATTTGCGCGCAGGCGGGCGTGCCGCTGGAATCGCCGGAATCGGGCAGGGCTTAACTTCCCTCGGCGCGGCGCAGGATATGCCACCCCCGTTTGTCGTAGATGGGGCAGAGGACGAGTCTGCGGGGATGACCGCGCGCGTTCCAGCGAATGCCACCCAATTCCCACACCGAGCGAGCGTGACCGCACGCCTCGCACATCACCAGCCATGACATGGATTCGGCACGCAAGTCTTCGGCCCAGGCACACGGCAGAATGCGCAGCAAGAATCGTTGGATGGCGGTCATGCTCTTTCCTTGCCGGAGCGAGCCGGCGGCTCAGCGCGCGGTAGGTTGGGGCGGCTGGGGCGCCAACCCCATGTCCTGTAAGAGACCGGTCAAGGCGAAATTGGCGCTGATCGCGATCAGCGCGGGGGTCAAGAGGAAAAGCGGCAACGTGATCGCCAAACTGATCAAAATGAGCAACAGTTGGAACAACAGCATGAGGATGGTATAGAGCGGGTGTTGCAACGCCAGCAGGGTCGCGTTGCGGATCA
>CAKZVN010000273.1 GCA_937922105.1 uncultured Litorilinea sp. | reverse complement strand
GGAGCTATAGCACGGACCCGGAGGACGGGGCGGCGGTGGGGATGGCGGCGGGGCCTGTGTTGCCGAATACGCGGCCGATGAGTTATTCGTTGACGAACATGCGCTATAACACGTACAGCCGGGTGGAGGCGGCGGCAGCGGCGGAGGCGGCGCGGCAGAAGATGAATCCTGTGCGTGCGGAGATGGAGACGCCGGCGAATCTGGGGTTGGAGTTGTATGACGTGGTGGAGGTGACGGAACCGAGGTTGGGGTGGGTTGGGAAGCGGTGGCGAGTGCGGCGGATTAGCGAGATGTATGAGCGTGGGCGGTTGGTGCAGCATGTGTGGTTGGGAGAGGTATGACAGCGAAAGGGAGGTCCGTTGTGAGCACGAGTCCGCTTTTTGAGTTGGCGACCGACGGCGAGTTCCGGTTACTAGCCGGGTTCACCAGCCCGCCGCGGCCCGGTGTCGTCACCGGTCACCTGCCCTCCGGTCAAGTGACGGTGGCGCTGGACGAGAGCGATGGCGGCGAGGCGACGGCTTGGCCCCTTAACGGCTGGTACTATGCGCCGGGTGCGGTGGTGTATGTAGCCTTTGCAGCGGACAATCCGCAGAGCGGCATCATCCTGGGGGCGAAAGCGCCGCTCCCTACGCTTAGCGCGTATCTGCGTCGCGACGGCACAACGCCCCTCAGCGCGGACTGGGACGTGGGCGCAGGGCGACGTTTACGTCTGGGCGAATTGCAGGCGCGCGACAGCGGGGGGGTACTCTTAACCGATGACGACGGCACGGCGGGGATTCGCGTGGCGGACGGGGGACGCGTGGGGATCGGCAGCGCGGCAAGCGCGCCCCAGGGGATGCTCCACGCGCACGACGGTCTTGGCGGAATGCTCTGCGTCTCAGTGAGCGGCATCAACAGCGCGACCCCGCGCGTGCTGGTCCCCGACGGCAGCGGCGACATTGTGCGCGGGGTGGCTTATCTGACGGTGGTGAGCGACGGAACGGTGAGCAATGGCGGCAGCGGCGTGCTGACGCCGGGCAGCAGCCAGGACTATCCCGCAGGGACACTAAGTCTGCGTTTGAGTTGCAGCGCGGGCGGAGCGCTGACGGTGCACCGGCAAAGCGGCACAGGTAGCGGCAGCCTCGCGCTGTTGGGTGTATGGCTGTAGGCCCCCTGCAGGGGGTCTACAGGGGGTCTGGGCAAGCCGTTCAGGAAGCGCGGCGTTCGCGGCGCGCGAAATTGACCGTGCGCACGCTTTGCGCCAACACCACCGTCACACCGCGCTTGGGGTCGAAGATGGGATAACCTTCGACCATCAGGCGCTCGTCTTTGTCGTGCGCCATGATGGGTGCCACTTTGGCCCAATGGCGCAGAGAAATAAAGACGGCATAGGAGAAGTCGGAGCCGTCGGGCGCCGGCGGCAAGCCCTTGGGCAGGCTGGGCGGTCGCGAGCCTTTGAGAGCCACCACAACGCACGACTTGGTCTTGCTCACTTGGGTGGGTCGCCCCACAAGGGTGATTTTCACGCTTGCTCTCTCCAGCGGTAGTTTCAGAATACGGGCAATCTCGACGCGGGCTTCGTCCCATGACATAGGGCCGAGGGGCACAGGGTCGCCGGCTTGTTGTGCGCCGGCATGGCTCGGCGCCGGTGGCGCTTTCTTCGGCCCCTTGAAGATGCGCTTGATCTGCTCGCGTGCGGATTGTTCTTTGATCAACAGGAAAAAGACACCGCCTGGGGTGCGGCGCTCATTGCCCTTTGCACGCAGCCTGCCGCCCTGGGCTTCGATGGCGAGCGTCTGCTCCAAGAATTCCTGGCTGCGTGCCACGCCCAATTCTTTGACGGCGTTCTCGACGAGCCAAAGCAACGGCTCGTTGAGCGCTTCGGCGATGCGGCGGGCGGCTCGTTGTATTTCGTCCGGCGGAGAATCTTGTCCTGCGGGTGGTACGGCATTCAGTTCGGGGTTACTGCTGTTGCCCAACGTTGGGTCAACCATAGCGTTCCTTGTCCGTGCGGCTGTTCACGGGCGAGCCGTGCGAATCAAACGTCCCTGCCGCGCCACGCCTCCATCGCCCAAAACCCGCGTACAGCGAATCGTGGACAACGGCAAGGAACCAAAAACCAAAAAGTTGCGGGGGGCACCGACTACATTCGATGCGCGTCCACCAACCGACTGGACGCGGGGACTAGGGTCCCAGGGACGGGCGGGGATGGATTCCGACGCGCAAGTATAATGCATTCCCGGTAAATCTCCTAGTGCCCTTGTGATGTTTTTGCATAAACGCCCCGCACATCTTGCGCCGGTGAGCAGATATGCCCTGTCAACAAAACCGCAGTTGGCGAAAATCCTGTCTGTGTTTTCCGGAAAACATGCGCTGTCTAGACCAATTTTCTATGTCTTCGCAGAAGTATACCCTATGATTTGACAGAATCACCCCATCAAATAGCTGACAATTACACAAATCGTGTCGGCGAACCATTCCCATCCCGTCCGCGACTCAGCGCGGGCGCGCAGCCTCGAACAGCCCGGTGCGTGGCGTGATGGTGAGCGGTCCGCTACTCGCCAAGCGCGCCCCCAGCCAGGTACGCAGGGGAGCGTCTAGCGCGCCCGCCGCTACAGCTGGCAGCCCGGAGAGCAGGTAATCCGTCAGGGCATCGGCATCGGTGACGACCAACTCGCCGGCACGCAGGTGCAGTTGCACTTGGTCGAAGTGCTGCCCTAGCTCTGCGCTCGCCATGTCGAAGGTGAACAGGGCGTTAGCTTTGGTCACTTCCTCGGCGATGCGCCGTAGACCGGGAATGCCCAGCGCATCACATGCCTCCAGCGCCAGATTGCGGACTTCTGTCATGTGATCCTGGTCGTTGGTGGCGGCAAAGAGTTTACCGTCCGGGCGCAGAACGCGGCGCATCTCCGCCAGGGCACGCGCGCGGTCGGGCACATGATAGAGCATATGATTGGCAATCACGGCATCGAAACAACCGTCCGCGAAGGGCAACGCCTGGGCGTCCAAGACCGCGACCCGAATGTTGGGACGGTCCGCCAGCGTCGCCGCAGCCTGGGCGACCATCCCTGGGGACAAGTCGCTGACGACAATCTCCCAGCCGGCGGGAATGCGTGTCCGGTTTTCGTGCCAGAGCAACCCATGCCCGCCGCCCACCTCCAAGAGGCGCGCCGTCCCCGGTAAGCGCACGTGATCCAGCACCCAGCGGAACCAGGGATAGGGGTTGGTGCTGAAGCGCCGGTGCAGACGGATGCGCGCCTCCAGGTTGCGCGCGCTCTTGTATTGTTCGGCTAATCGGCGCGCGGTTGCGCGCTCCCCGTTCATCGTTCGGCTTCTTCCGTTCTGTCGCCCCAGCCCGTCCGCGGACGCATCCTGTCTTGGCATTGTCAGCGCGCCGCGTCGCACCGTCCCACTTTCACTGTAGCGGTAAAGCCGCCGCGGATCAAATCTCCCTGCGCCTCTGCCGGGCAATCGGTGCGCGCATGGTGGGACGGCTTGGCGATCTGCACGCCTGCCCGCTACAATGGTGTCATCCGCACACCAACCAGGCCGGGTGCGTGCCCACGAATCGAGGAGCTTTGCCCATGTCCTTTCCTGCAACCCGCCACAGCTTTACCGTCTTCGACTGGGAGACCGCGCTGCGCGAGCATGTGCCCGCGCTCATTGCGCGCGCGCTCGCCGAAGACATCGGTCCCGGTGATGTGACTAGCCAAGCCACCATCCCCGCCGATTTGGAGTACACCGGACATCTCATCGCCAAAGCCGACGGCATCGTCGCCGGGTTGGACGTGACGAGCCTTGTCTTTAAAACGCTAGACCCCGCCGTGGAGTTCCGTCCTCTTGTGGAAGACGGCGCGTCCGTGGAACGCGGGATGCGTCTGGCACGCGTGAGCGGCTCGGCGCGTAGCCTCCTCACCGCAGAACGAGTGGCGCTCAACCTCCTGCAACGCATGTCGGGCATCGCCAGCCTGACCCGGCGCTATGTGCGCGCCGTAGCGGGAACTCAAGCCGTCATCCTCGACACGCGCAAGACCGCGCCCGGTCTACGTGTGCTGGATAAACGTGCCGTGGTGTTGGGCGGGGGGAGCAACCATCGCATCGGTCTCTATGACATGGCGCTGATCAAGAACAACCACATCACCGCCGCGGGCGGCATCACCGCGGCGGTGGCACGTGTACGCGCCGCCTGGGGCGACCGCCTCCCCATCGAGGTGGAGGTCGCCTCGTTGGCAGAACTGGACGAGGCACTCCCGCTGGGGGTGGACCTGATCATGCTGGACAACATGGACACCGCGACCCTGCGCGAGGCAGTGCGCCGGACGGCTGGGCGCGTCCCGCTGGAAGCGTCGGGCAATGTCTCGTTGGAGACCGTCGCCCAGATCGCCGCTACGGGCGTGAACTATATCTCGGTGGGTAAATTGACTCACTCGGTGGAGGGCTTGGACATCAGTTTCACTCTCTAACCTGATGATTCCGTTCCTGGGCGCGGCGTGGCTGCGCCCATTTTGTTGCACGAGGATGGTGTACGATTGACAATTTGTCCGACCGGGTGTATGCTTCGTGTATCGTTGACCATATCCGGCTCGCAACTCGCGCAACACAGGACGATGCCGCGGCTGTGGACCTGCCGGTTCACAGGCAACGGCGCATACGCTCCGGCCCTCGATGCC
>CAKZVN010000272.1 GCA_937922105.1 uncultured Litorilinea sp. | reverse complement strand
CCACCCGCCTCCTCTCTGTCTGCCCGGGAAGCCATCCTGGGCAGCTTGCGCGCGACCCTGGCTCGGCCCGACTTGCGCTTTCCGCCCCAACAGACTCGCCCCCTCACCGCGGCTGAGCGTATGACCGTCACCACCGCCGAGGGAGACCTGGACGCATTGGCCCGCCGCTTCGGTGAGGAGTTGGAAAAGCTCCACGGGTCCTACGAGATCGCCGAAACCGCCACCGAGGCGCGTCTGGCGCTGGTCAACCGGCTCATGACCTGGATGGCACAGGAGGAGGCCGAGCGTAAGGGCGCGGTCATCGTCACCGGACAGGAGCAGAGCGTGCTGGCTTGGGCGCCCAACCAACTGCCCATTGAGGGCATCGCGCCTACGCTCCACGACCTGGGGCTGAAACTCGTCACACCCACCGACCTGCGCAGTGCTGCCGCACGCGAGCAAATTCGCCACATTCGCTACGGGGTCACCGGTGTCGCCGCGGCCTTTGCCGCCACCGGCTCCATGCTCATGATTGCCGGGCCGGGGACCAACCGCGTCGCCAGCCTGTTGCCTTTCCGCCACATTGCGCTGATTCCCTTCAGCCGTCTCTACCGCTCGCTGGAAGAGTGGCTTGCCGAGCAACGCGAAAACAACACCCTGGTGGATACCTTCCGCCAGCGCGCCAACCTCACCCTCATCACCGGGCCGAGCAAGTCTGCCGACATCGAGATGAATCTGACCCTGGGCGTGCATGGTCCCAAATTTGTGCACGCCATCCTCTTCGACGACACCCCGCCCGACTACGACGACCGCATCCGCCCGTCCGATCTTTTCGACGACGAAGAGCCGGACGGAGATGGCTTCAACGGCGGCGGCTTCGACGACGAGCCGGACAAGGGAGTCCGCGCTTGAGATAGGTGTAAAGACCCGCGCGTGGCGTTGATACTTCTGCGCGCGCAGAAGCGTCCATGACCGACGCTCACAGCGGCTCACCGCAGCGGAGGCCGAAGGTCTTCTGGGGTTGCTGAAATGGATAGAGAATGACGTGACTTGGCGTCAAGACGATGCCGGCAACTAAGGTGTGCGAGTTCCGGTACGCTGTGTGGAACAGCAGGATTTGGCATGGTACGCTCGTCTGCATCCTCGCACCGGTAACTGCACAGCTATTCTGTTTTGGCGGAAGCACACAAACCTCCGACGACTAAAAAAAGCATCATTACTTGCAGTCACCCTGACCCACATAGATAGAAAGCAACAGCCATGAGCGACTCATCCCATCCCGGTGCTGCCAAGCAGTGGCGTGTCGCCTTTGCCGGCGCAGGGGCCATTGTCCAACGTGGTCACATCCCTTCCTTCCAGCGCATCGCCAACGTGCAGACTGTCGCGGTCTGCGATGTCAACCTGGCGCGTGCCCAGAGCGTCGCCGATGAAGCAGGCATCCCCCACGTTTTCGGCGACTATGAGCAGATGTTGACCCAAGTGCAGCCCGACATTGTGGTTATTGCCACCCCCAACGTCTTTCATACACCCATGAGCATCGCTGCGTTGGAAGCCGGCGCGCACGTGCTGTGTGAAAAGCCGTTGGCTCTCACCTATGACGATGCCAAGCGCATGATGGCGACCGCCGCGGCTGCCCAGCGCGTCCTTACCGTGGGGACCCACTACCGCTGGTCTACGCCCATGCGTGCCATCAAAGCCCACGTGGACGCGGGCTTCTTCGGCGAGATCTACGCCGCGCGCACCGTCTGGCAACGTCGCGCCGGCATCCCCGGTTACGGCAGCTGGTTCACCATCAAAGAGTTGGCGGGCGGCGGCAGTTTGCTGGACATCGGCGTCCATGCCTTGGACCGCGCGCTCTTCCTCATGAATTATCCCGAACCGGTGACGGTGAGCGGCGCGCTCTTTGCCAAGTTCGGGCCGCGCGGTCTGGGGCTAGGCGGCTGGGGCAGCGACATCCAAAAACCAGGTGCCGGTGCGCGTTTTGATGTGGACGATCTGGGCTGGGCCTTTGTGCGCTTTGCCAACGGCGCCGCACTGCAATTCCAGGTGGCATGGGCGAGCCACATGGCAGAGCAGTTCTACACCGAAATCTACGGCACCGACGGCGCAGGCTCCGTGGGCAATCGCGAAAATGTGGAGCTGTATACCACGCTCAATGGGCAACAGGCCAAAGTCCAGGTAGAGATTCCCGCCGACGCGCCGGGTGGCTCCTATGGACGGCTGATCGAAAACTTCGTGCGCTACTTGGACGGCGACCCCAGCGCCGAGATCGTCACGCCTGCCCAGGCCCTGACCAGCGTGCGCATCATTGACGGCATTTTGCGCTCGGCAGAGGCTGGGCATGAAGTGACCGTTGCAGCCTAATTCAGCTTTCGCCTGTCACCACACACCCAGGAGCAGCGACCATGCAACTGACCGGCACCCACCACATCGGCCTCCGTACACCCAACCTGGCTGCGATGGAAGCCTTCTATACCCAGACCCTGGGCTTCCCTGTCACCAAACGTTGGGACGATGTGCAGATCGTCTTTGTGGACATCGGCAGCACCGTCATCGAACTCATCGGACGCGACAACGCCACCGCGAATAACACGCCTACCGGGGGGCTGGACCACATTGCGCTCCACGTCGCCGACATTGACGCCGCCTTTGCCGAGTTGGTTGCCAAAGGCGTCAAGATTCGCAGCGAGCCGCGCGACTTCAAGGATGTGCGCATCGCCTTTTTCTTCGACCCCGACGGCAATGTGCTGGAGTTGGTCGAGGACCCGCGGCAGCCGCGCTAACCGACAGCCATGCCCGACGCACCCTATTGCTATCCGGTCCGGATCGAACATCTTTTCATCTCACCGGGCCACAACTATTTCGGCAAGCCCAAAGACGGCCCCGGCAACTACCCCACCCACGACGTGGCGGAGGTAGCTGCCGAGGCTGGGTTGGGGTTGGTGGGCGACCGCTATTTCGGCGCACCTGCCCATTATCACGCGCAGGTTACCTTCATCGCCGCCGAGGTGATGGACGCGCTGCGCGCCCACTTGGCCCGCCCCGACTTGTCGCCCATCCTCACCCGGCGCAACATTGTCTTGCGCGGCGTCCCCCTCAACCAGTTGCTGGGGCGCACCTTTACGCTGGACGACGGGCGCGGGGGTGTGGAGTTCATGGGCGCGTCGCCGTGCAACCCCTGCGCTTGGATGGATGCCGCCATTGCGCCGGGCGCGCACCACTTCTTGCGCGGGCGCGGCGGTCTGCGCGCGCGCATTCTCAGCGACGGCCTTCTCCGTCGTGGGGACGCGCTGCTCTACACCGATGCCGCGCTGGACCTGGACCAGGTGTTGGAGCCGCTCCAGCGGCCCCGCCTGCCCTAATACGCCGCTGCGTCACACGGCGTCGCAGCCGGCTTCCCCAGGCGGCGCATTGGACATTGCCTAGGGCTTGTGTGCGCGACGCGTATAAACGCCACAAAATGTGGATAACTTTTCGCCCCCAGATAGGAATTACCGCAAGATCTGTGGATAACTGGGCGCGATTGGGGATAAGGTGTCCAACCCTTGCCGAACCTTTGCCGGATTTGCACCGACAATGCAGCCCCATGCACTCCCAAATTTGTGGAAAATTGGGAGTTGATTTTGCCGGCTGAATTCGCTATACTACGCACGCCTCAAGTTGTGATCCCGGTTTGTTGTGCTGTTGTTGTGACTGTGCACGTTGACTACTTGCTCCAGGTCAGGTCTTGCCGCCATGCGACTGGTGTCGCCCGCGCCAACCGCCTCACCTGGGTCGGGACTGCAGGCAGCCGCCCTCGTGGCGCGTGACAGACCTTTCTGGCGAACCCGACGGCGCTCAACCGGCGGGTAGAGTTCCCGGACCCACCACCAACTCTTTCGCCATCGCTCCCCGCGGCGTGTGCGCCGTTCGTGTCTGTCTCCAGCTCCTGCAAGGTGGCTGCCGCGCCCGGGAAGGCAGCCACCTTCCCAGTCCCTGACGCGCTACCTGGACTCCTGCCACCCATTCCGACCACCTCTAAAGAAACGACCACCCGCCAGGGTGATCGTTGCAAAAGACTCGCTTCCTTCACGGCCCTTGTGCGTGTCTAGCGTTGCCAGAGAATCGGCCCCACCGGCTCGCGCGCATCGCTGGTTGTCCCGCCGCCGTTATCGCTCTCTTCTTCATGGAACTCGAGATTCAGCGGGGCATCCGCCGGGAGGGCTGTGCCGCCGACCTCGCCCGCCGCCGCCGTGCAGGATGTGCCGCTATAGAGCGCCACTTCGTCAATGAACAGGCTGCTCACATTCCACGCATCGGTGGTCACATAGAAATCCAACCGAATCTGTTGCCCGGCATAACGGCTCAGGTCAATCACATGTGGGACCCAGCCGTTGGTGTTGCTGCTGCGACAGAGGAAGATGCGACGCACTGTAGTCGCGCTGGACCCCACGCGCACATTGACATAGCCGAAATCATAGCCGCAGGTATCCTGCGACTCGATGCGCGCGCGGTAGTGTAAGGTGGCTGCCTGCCCGCCGGGGATTGTCACTGTCTGGCTGAGCAAAGAGCGCTCGCGATTGGCGCCGCCCAGCCACGCCAACCCCTCACCCGCATACGGGTTCAAGTTGTTGCCGCAAATACCTCCGTTACAGATCAACGGAAAGCCGCGCAGCGAACTCTGCGCCCAAGCTGTCACGCCCGCCTCGAAACCGCCGTTGACGAGCAAGTTCGTACAGCCGGTGATGGGGGGCGTCGCCGTGGGGATCGGTGTGGGTGTGGGGGTCGGCGTTGGGGTCGGCGTTGGCGTTGGGGTCGGGGTGGGTGTGGGCGTGAAGGTCGGGGTCGGGATCAATGTGGGCACTTGGGTCGGGGTCGGGGACGGTTGCGGCGCGTCGTGCAGCGCCAGGGTATAGAGCAAGCGGTTCGGGCTGAGCGACCCTGCTCCGCTCACCCGATCCGTGGTGGCGCTGTTGACAATCGCCGCGGCAACCTGGGCGGGCGACGCAGCCGGCGCCGTGCCCAGATAAAGCGCCGCAGCCCCCGCCACATGCGGCGCCGCCATGGACGTGCCGCTATAGGACGCGCTGGCGATATCGCTGCCCGCCACTGCCGACAAGATGGCAACGCCCGGCGCAAAGAGGTCCAAACAGCGCCCAAAGTTGGAGAACGACGCGCGCGCATCGTTGGACGATGTCGCGCCCACGGTTAACGCTTCGGCAACACGCGCCGGTGAGGTCGTGCACGCATCCGTGTTGGAATTGCCCGCTGCCACCACATAGGTCACGCCGGCGGCGATCGAAGCGCGAATCGCCGCGTCCAGCGCCGACGACGCTGTGCCGCCCAGGCTCATGTTGGCAACTGCCGGCTTCTGATGGTTGCGCGTGATCCAGTCCACCCCCGCGATCACGCCGGAGACACTGCCGCTCCCCTCACACCCCAAGACGCGCACCGGGTGCAATGTCACTCCCTTTGCCACACCATAGGTCGTGCCGCCGATGGTTCCCGCCACATGCGTACCGTGCCCGTTGCAATCGTTCACCCCGCGTCCGTCGTTAATCGCGGTGAAGCCGGCGCCGATCCGACCGAGAAACTCCACATGCGAAGTGCGCACACCGGTGTCAATCACATACGCGTGGACACCGGCGCCGTTCTGGGTATAGCTATAGCTGCGGTTGAGCGGCAAGCTGCGCTGGTCAATGCGGTCCAGGCCCCACGGCGGGTTGTTTTGCGTCGTGTCAATACGGACGACGCGATCCGGTTCGATCCAGGCGACTTGCGGATCGTTCTGCAACGCATTGACGCCCGCCTCGGAAAGCTCCACGGCAAAGCCGGTGAGCGCCGCTTCATAGGTATAGACCACCGCGCCGCCGTAGGTCGCCGCCAGACTTTCGGCGCGTTGGACCGCGGTCATGCCTGCCGGCACTAAGCCGTCCCCGGGTGTCTCGCTCAAGACCACAATATAGCGCCCCGGAATGATGTCGCCTTGTTGCGTACTGCCGGTGTTCTGTCCCCCCGCCACCAGCGGGATGAAGAGCGCACTGCCTGCTTGAGCAAAGACCCCGCGCGGGATGGTTAAGGCGAGGATCAACAAGCAGCATAACAGCGCAGCCAATAGGGCAATCCCCGTCTCGAACCAGGTCAGAAAGCGGGTGCGCGAACTCGTGCGGGTCTGCATGGATAGCTCTCTTTCTGCAAGCCGCGAGATGGTAGCCTCCATGCTTTAGCATAACCGCGCACCGGACGCGTGTCCTCCTGCATCCGTGCCAGGTAATCTCCATCATTTGTTGTGTCCGCCTGCGGCGATCCGGCAACCACCGACGTGTGGGGTATGGCTCAGTCGGGACCGTACTCGGCCAAATACGCGGTCATGGTGTCGAGGAGCGTCGTGGGTCGCCCGTCCGGGGTGAAGAGATCGCCGGTGGGGTAGAGGTCATAGCCGGTGCTGAACCACATCCACCGTTGCACCAAACGGTGGTCGTCAGGTGCATAGCCCAGCACCGGGTCGCGCAGGGAGAGGAAAAGGTCAAAACTGCCCAACATAAAACGGCGCACCCGCTCGGTGTCGAAGCCATAGGCCGCGGGCATGAGAATGCCGTATTCGGTGATCCAAAGCGGGAGGTTGCCCCGCCCTTTGTCCGCCAACCATCTGCGCATGCGCCAAATTTGTGCCTCGACCAGCGCCAGATCGTCGTGCTCTTCGATGGTCCATAACTCACCGGCGCGCGCGGTGAGTCCGGGTGGGATGTCCACACCCCAATCGTCCGCTTTTTCTTGCAAGACAAAGACATGGATATTCCACACATCCACCGGCATCTCAGCGCCGAATTGGCGGGTATAGGCGTCTAACACGGCATCCAGATAGGCCAAGCGCAGCGGGGTCACTTGGCTGATGCCACCGATGGCGACTTGCGCGGTGGGGTCTGCTGCCTTGAGGGTGGTATACGCCAGATGGTAGACGCGCGCATACTCCTCCGGCGTGGAATTGCCTTGCCACTTCACGTCCGGCTCGTTGCCGATCAGCCAAGTCTTGCCGGGGAGCGCGGCTGCCGTAGCCGCCAACCACGCCAGGGAGGGGCGCAACTCCGCGCCGTCTACCCAGACCAGAGGCGCAAACTCCATGCCGATTTCGGCATCCGGGGGAACGACCAAGTCCGCCGCGGTTAAGGGCGGGGGAGCCTCTGCCGCGACGACGATGCTGCCGCCGGCTACGGTGGCGGTGTAGCCCACCGACCAGTTGAGATACCAGCCTGGGCGCATGGTGGGCCAAGCCAACTCTGCGGGCGAACGACCGTCCGGCACCGCTGCGCCCATGCGCCAACGCAAGGTGTAGGGTGCGGGCAGCGCAGGCGCGGGGGCCGCGGGCATGTCAGCCAACATGCTGGGCGGCGGCGTCGGCGTGGGGGGGCTGTCGGGCAGAGGGGTGGGAATCAAAGGTTCCTGATAGGAGGAGCTCGGCGTCTCTGTGGGTTGGACGGTCCAACGACACCCGGTCACCAGACCCAGCGCCAGGACGGCGCCCAGCACCCACCGCCATGCGATTGTGGTGGAACCTCGTCCTACGCCCCCCCAACCTGGAGTTGAGGGCTTCAGGTGGGGCGACGCGG
>CAKZVN010000271.1 GCA_937922105.1 uncultured Litorilinea sp. | reverse complement strand
GACGATGACGACATTTATGACAGCGCCCAGCCTGCTCTTCACCAGCGAATCGGTGACGGAAGGCCACCCGGACAAGATGTGCGACCAGATCAGCGACGCCGTCTTGGATGCGCTTTTTGCCCAAGACCCTCGTTCACGCGTCGCCTGCGAGACCGCCATCAAGACCGGCTTTGTGCTGTTGCTGGGCGAAATCACCTCCACCGGCTTCGTCAACTATGATGAACTGGTGCGCCGCGTCGTCAACGAGATCGGCTTTGATTGCAGTGAAAAAGGCTTCGACGGACACACCTGCGGCGTGCAGATCGCGATTGCCGCGCAAAGCCCGGATATTGCCATGGGCGTAGACCGCGCGCTGGAAGCCAAAGAGGGCACCATGAGCGACGATGAAGTCGAGGCTGTCGGCGCGGGCGACCAGGGCATGATGTTCGGCTTTGCCTGTGACGAAACGCCGACCCTCATGCCCATGCCCATCTACTTGGCGCACAAATTGGCCCGCCGCCTGAGCCAGGTCCGCAAGCAAGGCATCTTGCCCTGGCTGCGCCCGGACGGCAAGACCCAGGTGACCATCGAATATAGCTACGGCAAGCCGCGCCGCATCCATACCGTGCTGATCAGCACCCAACACGATCCCCACGTCACCCAAGAAGCCATCCGCCGCGAGTTGATCGAGAAGGTGATTGACCCGGTGTTGCCTGCCGAGTTGGTGGACCGCGATTTGCATATCTTCACCAACCCCACCGGGCGCTTCGTGGTGGGCGGCCCCATGGGCGATGCCGGCTTGACCGGGCGCAAGATCATCGTGGATACCTATGGCGGCATGGGGCGCCACGGCGGCGGCGCGTTCAGCGGCAAGGATTGCACCAAGGTGGACCGCAGCGCCGCCTATGCCGCGCGCTGGGTTGCCAAGAATATCGTCGCCGCGGGCATTGCCAAGCGTTGCGAGATTCAACTCGCTTATGCCATCGGCGTGGCGCGCCCGGTGAGCATCAACGTGGAGACCTTCGGCACCGGCGTGATCAACGATGACCGCATCGCGCAATTGATTGACGCCCATTTCGACCTGCGCCCCGGCGCGATCATCCGTGACCTAGACCTGCGGCGGCCCATCTATCGCCAGACCGCGGCCTATGGGCACTTCGGGCGCGACGATATTGACCTGCCCTGGGAGAGCACGGCGCGCGCGCCCATGCTGCGCGAAGCTGCCGGCCTGCGCGAGGTCGCGCACGCCTGATCGCCCCTCGGCAATTGAGGGCAACCCATCGCGCCGGGCAGCCCCTGGGGGATGCGCCCGGCGCGGTTATGTTCCCTCGTTCAGGAACGGAACGACCTTGAGACTCATCCATCCGTTGCGAGCCGGTCTGCCGGCCCTCTTGTGTCTGCTGGTTGTCTTGACCGCGTGTGTCCCCATCTCACGCCCAACCCCCACTGCGCCCGATGGCCCGCATGTGACGCTGGCGGTTGAGCCACCGGGTATGGTGCGCCCCGGCGAGCCGGTGGCGATCCGCGTGCGCGGGGATGCCGAAACCGTGGCGCTGCGCCTGGCTATCGAAGGGGCAGATACAGGCTGGCGCAACCCCGCGCAGCTGGCGGACGGGGAACTGCTCTACACCTGGATCGCAAGCGAGCCGGACACCTATACCATCATCGGGCAGGCGCGCAACGCAGCCGGGGGCGTGACGGAGCAGGCGCATACCCTCATCGTGTTGCCCTATGCCGAGCCGGCCCGCCGTGGCGCCACGCGCATCATCGAAACCAAAGTTACCCTGCCGACGTATCCCCTAGAAGAGTATTTGCGTCCGGCGCTGGACCCCGACTACGCCTGGCCCTATTGGGCCTTTGATCGCGCCGCCTATGACGCGGCGCCGCCCCAGATTCGCCCGCAGCGCTACCGGCTGGTCATCCTGGAAAACGACTATGTGCAGGTGAGCTTTCTGCCCGAACTGGGCGGGCGACTGTGGCAAATCCTGCACAAGCCCAGCGGCGACACCATGTTCTATCAGAACGCGGTGGTTAAGCCCTCACCCTGGGGACCGGCGCAACAGTTGGGCTGGCTGGCGCTGGGCGGGCTGGAATGGGCGCTGCCGGTCAACGAGCATGGCTATGACTGGGGAACTCCCTGGGAGTTCACGACGTTCCAGGATGCGGACGGTACGGTGGGCGCGCGGATCGCGACCCCCGACGATGGGCGCTTCCTGTCCGCGGTGATCACCGTCACCTTGGCCCCGGATACGGCGCGCGTCCGCGTACAGCCTTCCTTGCACAACCGCGCGGGGCGCGATCTGGACGTTCATTTCTGGCAAACGGCTATGCTGGCGCCGGGCGCGGGCAACCGGGTGGGGCCGGCGCTACGCTTTGTGATCCCGGCGCGCACCATGATGATTCACAGCACCGGCGACCCTATGTTGCCCGGCCCGCAACAGCGCATTTCTTGGCCTGTCAGTTATGGACGCGATTTGAGCCGCCTGGGCAATTGGTTTCGCTATCTGGGCCTCTTCGAGTACCCGACGGCACACGGGCCCTTTGTGGGCGTCTATGATCCGGAGTTGGACGCCGGGGCGGTGCGCATCTTCCCGGCGACCGTTGCGCAGGGCAGCAAGCTCTTCGGCCTGGGCTGGCGCGACCCCATCGGCAGCGACGCCTATACCGATGACGGCTCCACCTATGTGGAGTTGCACGGGGGACTGTCGCCCAGCTTTTTTGAGCCGTACCGGCTGGCTGCGGACGAGTCGGTCGAGTGGGAGGAGACCTGGTATCCGATTGCAGGGAGCGGCGGGCTGGTTTATGCCACTGAACTTGTGGCGTTGGGGCTGGCGCCGACCGCAGCGGGCTGGCGCGCCGGTCTTTATCCCACGCAGCCGCTGAGCGGCACGCTGGTGGTGCGCGTCGCGGGTGAACCGGCAACGCGCTATGCCTTTGACGCCGCGCCGGATGCGCCGTTTGTCCAGGAGATCCCACGCAGCCGACCGGCGGCATTGCCGCTTCGTCCGCTCACAGTCCAAGTCGAGGATCATCAAGGACGCACGCTCTTGGTCTATACAGCAAGCAGGGAGTGATGTTGAATAAATCGGGCGAAGGTCTCTTTCCGTCGTGGGTGTTGTGGGTCATCGGGCCGGTGACGGTGTTGGCGGCCGCCTTGATCATCTTGGCGGTGGTCTTGGGCATTCGCGCCGGGCAACGCCAGATCGAGATTCAGCGCCGCCAACAGGTGGGGATCGCCTTGCAGCGTGCGTTAGATTTCCAGAGCGAAGGGCGGTTGCAGGATGCGGTTGCCGAATATCGCCGCGTCTTGATCTTGGACCCCAGCAACGAAACCGCGTTGGCGGGCATCCAAAACATCGTCTCCATCGCCACCGGCGAGGGCGCGCCGCCCGCTGCGCCTCAAAGTGCGTCACCACCGGGCGCGGCTCCACCAGGCAACGCGGCAGTGACGCCCGCCGCCGCGTTGGGTCTCGTCGCGCTCACGTCCACACCGGGCGCAGACAGCCCCGAGGAGAGTGCGTTCCGCCAAGCCCTGGCGGTCTTTCAGTCCGGGCGCTGGCGTGAGGCAGTGGACCTGCTGACCGCACTGCGCGAGCAGGCCCCCGATTTCCGCCGCGACCAGGTGGAGGAGATGCTCTACAGCAGCTATGTCACCCTGGCTGCAGAAGCCGAACAGTCGGGCGATCTGCGCGGGGCTGTGGCTTTTGTGGACCAGGCGCTGGCGCTGCGCCCCAACTCCACGGCACTGCGCCAGGCACGCACGCTCGCCGCGTCCTATGTGGCTGCGTTGGAGTCCGGCGATCCGGGGGAGACGGTGCGCCTGCTGGAGGAGATCTATCGCCAAGACCCGGGCTATCGCGATGTCGCGCAACGTCTTCAGGCGGCGCGCTTGGCCTATGGCGACCGGCTCGCCTTAGAAAAAGAGTGGTGTCTGGCGGAGGAGCAATACAGCGCAGCCATCGAGATTTCGGTGACTGCGGGCGCAGTGGCACGCCGGGATGAGTTTGCGCGGCGTTGCGCGGCCTTACAAGAGCTGCTGGCGCGCGGCAATGTGACGCCCTCGCCGACGGCTACGCGTGCTACCTCGCCCACCCCTGTCGCGCTTGTGCCCACGCCGACGCCGGTCACCCCATCCGCAGGTGCGGGCGTTGCCGAGACGGCGACCCCCACGCCCACACCTGCCCCGGCGGTTGCCGCCGCGCCGGCAGGCGGGCGCATTGTCTATTCGGCGCTGGACCCCATCAACGGGCGCAGCTTGATCTATCTGCGTAGTGTTGCCCCCGGCAGCGCACCGGTGATTCTCTTCGAGGGCGCGTCCCAACCGGCCTTCCGCCCGGATACCCAGCGGTTGGCCTTCCGCAATTTGCGCGACGACAGTCGCGGCATCAGCACCATTGACCCGGCTACCGGTCTGGTCTTGCGCTTTACCAACTTCGCCGAAGACGCCCAGCCGCGCTGGAACGCCGAGGGGAACTTGATCGCGTTTGCCAGCACGCGTGAAGGTGATCGCCGCTCGCGCATCTATGTGCTGTGGGCCGATGTGGACAACCAGGCGACCGGTATGGGCTTCGGCACGTCACCCAGTTGGCATCCTGCCGCGGACCGCCTGGCCTACCAGGGCTGCGACGAGACGGGCAACAATTGCGGGCTGTGGACGATGACCGGCAGCGGCGCGGACCGCCGCGGTCTCACCAACGTTGCCGCAGATACGCGACCGGCGTGGTCGCCCAACGGCGCGTTCATCGCCTTCATGAGCGAGGGGCGCGACGGCAACGCCGAAATCTATCGGGTTGATACCGCCACCGGCGCGGTCACCCGCTTGACCAACGACCCCGCGCTGGATGTTTCGCCCACGGTTAGCCCGGACGGCGGCTGGGTGGCGTTCTTCAGCAACCGCGGCGGCGCGTGGGGCGTCTGGGCTGTGCCCAGCAACGGCGGTGACGCCAAATTGCTCTTCCCGGTGGAGGGCGGCCTGGGTAACTGGACCGACCATCAGCTCCACTGGGTCAACTAAGCCACCACGACACATCCTATCCCAGGAGCCTGTTCCCCTATGGCGAAGCTCTTCAACCAGCTGCGTCCGGACGCAACTCACGGCGAAAAGCGCGTCTACGACTTGCTCGCGCGCCTATCCGACGACTACTGGGTTTGGCCCGAATTGAGTGTCGGCGAGCAATACCCCGACTTCGTGGTGGCGCACCCGCGGCTTGGCATTGCCGTCCTGGAGGTGAAGGACTGGGTTGAGGTGTGTGAAGCCGACGCAAGCAGCGTGCTGGTGCGCACACGCGACGGCGCCCAACGCCGCGAGCACAACCCCCTGCAAGCGACGCGCGCCAAGGCGATTGCTGTCGCGAGCAAACTGGAGGCGCGCCCTAAACTACTCCATACCGGCGGGCCTTTCCAGGGGAAATTAAAGTTAGCCTGGACCTATGCGGTTGTGTTCCCCAACTTGACCCGCATGTGGATTTACACCCTGGGGGATGTCTTTGAGCCGAGCTACCTGGTCGCCGACGATGACCTGCACCCGTCGCGCTTCGAGGACCGCATGCGTGGGTTGGCATGGCGCTTTCCGGCCCAGCTGGAGCCGGGCGACATGGATGAGGTGCGTGCTGCCCTCCAACCCCAGTTGATCATCCGTGACAGCAGGACGGGCGGCGAGGTGGGGATCGCCGATATGCGCCAGGAACAGGTTGCCAAAGAGGGACTCTTTGCCGCCAAGGGCAACGAACTGGACGAGGAGGTTACCCCCGAAGGCAAACGCATTGCCGTCAAACAACTGGGAGTGCGGCTGGTGCGCGGCGTGGCGGGCAGCGGCAAGACCCTGGTGCTGGCTCTGCGCGCTCGCTTTCTCGCCGAGGCCTACCCCGACTGGCAAATCCTGGTGACGACCTTTAACAAGGCGTTGGCGGAAGACTTGGCGGCGCGCTTGGCGGGCCATAGCGACCGGATCACCGTCCAGCATTTCCACGCCCTGTGTGCGCAGATGTTGGGAAGCATCGGCGTGTGGCAGGGCGGTCCGGTCGGGGACAGTATGGGGCTACTGGCGAACCTGCTGCCGCGCGAGTTCCCCGCTGTGAACCAGTGGGATGCCGCGTTCTTGGCAAGCGAGATCGCCTGGATCAAGGACTGTGGGATTCGCAGCGAGGAGGACTATTTGCAGATCGCGCGGGCCGGTCGCGGCGAGCGCTTGAGCCGCGCCGAGCGCAGCCAACTCTATCGCATCTACCAACGCTATGAGGAGCGCCTGCGCGACCGCCGCCGCTTCGACTGGCAAGATGTGCCGCTGTTGGTGCAGCGCGCCATCGAGAACGGCGACCTGACGCCGCCTGCCTACCACGCTATCCTGGTGGACGAGGCGCAGGACTTCGCGCCCACCTGGTTCGACGTGCTGCGCCACTTGCTCCTGCCCGACCAGCCCAGTATGTTTTTGGCCGCGGACTCCACCCAGCGCATCTACCGCAGTTTCTCGTGGCGCGCCATGGGGCTGCATGTGGTGGGGCGAACGCGCATCCTGCCGCGTAGCTATCGCAGTACCTATGAGATCATGCGCGCGGCCGCGGTCTTGGTGGAAGACAATCCCGACCTCAAGGCTACGCTGGCGGATGAGGAGGAAGAGCCGCTGCGCAGCGAGTTGGACCCCGCGTGGATGCGTCACGGCCCGCAGCCGGAGTTGCGCCGTTTCAATTCGCGGCCCGACGAGGTGAGCTACCTGGCGCGGCGCATCAACTCACTGATCGCCGAGGGCTATGCGCCGGGCGACATCGTGGTCTTGCACGCGCGTGCCTTCGGCCCCGAGCAGTATCGTTCAGCGTTGCGCCAGGCGGGCGTAGCGCAGATCAGCTTGGACCCTGCAGCCGTCGGTCGTCGCGACGTGGTCCAGTTCGCCACCATCCACAGCGTCAAGGGGCTGGAATACCGGGTTGTCTTTATCGTGCAAGCCCAGTTGCTCTTTGAGTCCGACCGGCCCATTCCTTTCAGTGAGCGCGCCAAATTCACCGCCGACCAGCTGCGCCTGCTCTATGTCGCCATGACGCGCGCCCGCGATCTGTTGACCATCAGCTATCAAAGTCGTCTCCCGAAGGAGTTGGGCATCCTCGAAGAGCATCTGCGCTTGGCGGAAATGGACGCGGACGACTTCTCCTATGACCGGTTTTAAGGCTTGGGGAGAGTCTCAATCCGCGGCGACGCGAACTGGCATCTCCCGCTTGTGCGCCTCGATAAACTCCAGGGATTGGTGGCGGAAGTAGGTGTTGTAGAGGTCGGCGTAATGACCCGGTTGGGCCATAAGCTGCGCGTGGTTGCCCTCCTGGATAATGCGCCCCTTTTCCAGCACCAGGATGCGGTCCGCGGCCTTCACCGTAGAGAGTCGGTGCGCGATGACGATGGAGGTGCGCTTGTGCAAGATCAGGTCCAGCGCGCTCTGAATTTGCGCCTCGGTGAAGGGGTCCACGCTGGCGGTCGCCTCGTCCAGGATGAAGATGGCGGGGTCCAGCGCCAACATGCGTGCCAGCACCACCAGTTGCCGTTGGCCCATGCTCAAGCGGCTGCCCCGCTCGCCCACGTCGGTTTGGAGGCCGTCGGGGAGCGTCTCCATCCAATCACCGTTGCCGATGCGACGGGCGATGGCTTCCACTTCGGCGTCGCTCAAGTGGGGCCGTGCATAGCGGATGTTGTCGGCGACGCTCCCGGCAAAGAGGAAAGGCGTCTGGCTGACCACGCCGAGGTGGCGGCGATAACTGCGTAGGTCCAGGCTGCGGATGTCTTGCCCGTCAATCAGCAGCCTGCCCTGTTGGTATTCGTAATAGCGCGTCACCAGCTTGGCGATGCTGGACTTGCCCGCGCCCGTATGTCCCACCAGCGCCACGCTCTCACCGGCGCGGATGTGCAGCGAGAAATCGCGCAGCACCGGTTCGTCTGCGCTGTAGCCGAAGGTCACCCGCTCGAAGCGAATCTCGCCGCGCAGCCGCTCCACCGGGCGGTGGCCGGTTTGTAGCACCACCGGCTCGGCGTCCATCAGCGCAAAGATGCGCTCGGTCGCGCTCAACGCGCCCTGGAACTGGCTCCAAAAGGCCGACAGGTTGAGCATGGGGAACCAGAAGCGATCCACACTGTTGATGAAGAGAAACCATGCGCCTGCGGTGATGGCCTGGGTATAAACGTTGACGCCACCCACGTAAAGCAGGAGCGCAGTACCCAAGCCGCTGAAAAAGGTCAGCGTCGGGAAGAGGGTGCTCAACACCAGGCCGCGACGCACCTGGATGGTGTAGGAGCGGTCGTTCACCGCCAGAAACTCATCGTAGATGCCCTGCTCGCGGCGGAAGTTTTTGGCGACCGAGATGCCCGTTACCGCTTCCTGGATGCTGACGTTGACGTCGGCGATAGCCTGTTGGCTGCTGCGCGTCACCTTGCGCGCCCAATCCTGGAACCAGCTGGCGATATAGAAACCCACAGGCGCCAGAAAAGCCAGCACCA
>CAKZVN010000270.1 GCA_937922105.1 uncultured Litorilinea sp. | reverse complement strand
GACACGATGTGCGCGCGGTGAAGATTGAAAGCCTGCGCCGCCAGATCGGGATCGTGTTGCAGGAGACGAATCTCTTTTCGGGGACGATCCGTGAGAATATCGCGTTTGGGCGCCCGGACGCCTCCGACGCGGAGGTCGAGGCCGCGGCCAAAGCCGCGGCGGCGCACGACTTCATCATGAGTTTCCCGGAGGGCTATGCCACGCTGGTGGGCGAGCGGGGCACGACCCTGAGCGGCGGGCAGAAGCAACGCATTGCCATTGCGCGCGCCTTGTTGCTCGACCCGCGCATTTTGATCCTGGACGATTCTACCAGCAGCGTGGATGTGACTACCGAGGCGCAAATTCAGCGGGCGCTGGACCGGCTGATGCAAGGGCGCACCAGCTTTGTCATCGCGCAGCGTATCAGTACTGTGCTCAATGCGGACCAGATTCTGGTCTTGGAGCGTGGGCGGATCGTTGCCCAGGGCAAGCACGCCGATCTGTTGGAGACCAGCGAAGTCTATGCCGATATCTATCGCAGCCAACTGGTGGAGGACGCGGCGCCGCCGCTCCTGGCGGAGATTGAAGCGCCGGTTGCGGCGGTCAGTGTACCGGCGGCTGTGGTGGGGGAAAACGGCGCGGCAGTGACGATACCGGCGGGGATTACCGCCGATCCGGCGCAAACGGCACGTGATGAGGCCCCGGCGGGCGACTTGAACAGGAGTTGACGATGTTCGGCAATGTGCGGGGGATTCTCGACCAAGAGACCACCAAGCCCAAGAGCGGCGGCGAAACGCTGCGCCGGTTGTTGCGGTACTTCGGCCCCTATTGGCCTGTACTGGTGGGGGTGCTGGTGCTCATGGTGCTCAACGCCTGGGTTCAGGTGATTGTGCCTGAACTGACCGGGCAGGCGGTAGATTGCTATCTCACGCCGGTGGTGGTGAGCGGGCAAGGGGGCAGCGCAGTGGTGGACGACGCCGCAGCCGCCGCGCGCGCGGCGTGCCGGCTGGGCGCGGTCGCGGCAGACGCAGGCCGTGATGAGTTGCTGGGTGGGCTGTTGCGGCTGGCGTTGCTGCTGGGCGGTTTACAGGTCTTGGGCGCGGTGAGCGGCGGGTTGATGTTTTTTTCCATGAACTGGGCCGGGCAACATGTGCTGCGCCGTTTGCAGGTGGACCTCTTTCAGCACTTGGAAGGGCTGTCGCTGGGCTTTTATAGCAAGAACGAGAGCGGTCAGCTGATGAGCCGTATCACCAACGACGCCAGTACGATCCAACAGGCGGTGAGCTTTGCCCTGGTGCAGGTCTTGAGCGGCGGGCTGTTGATTGTCTGGATCGTATGGCAGATGTTGACGCTGAACTGGCTGTATGGGCTGTTGAGCCTGGCGGTCCTGCCGGTGATGATCGCGACGACGGCGTGGTTCAGCGGGCAGGCGCGCCGTGCCTTCCGGCGCACGCGTCGCGAGATCGGCAATGTGAACGCCGAGTTGGAGGAGGGCATTTCCGGCGTGCGCGAGGTGCAGGCCTTTAGCCGTGAAGAGGCGAACATCGAGAGCTTCCGCCAAAGCAACGCGGCCAACCGCGATGCCAATATCCGCGCCGTTGCATACACCGCGGCGTTGGCTCCGACGTTGGAGGGGCTGGGCTATGTGGCGATTGCGATTGTGGTGGGGGTGGGCGGCTATTTGCTGTTGGCTGGGCAGACGCTGGGCGGCTCCGCCGTGTCGCTGGGGTTGATCATTGCCTATCTGGGCTATGTGCAGCGCTTCAATGCGCCGGTGCAGCAGATCAGCGTCTTGTGGGCCAACTTGCAGAGCGCGATTGCGGGCGCGGAGCGCATCTTCGAGCTGATGGACCAGACGCCGGACATTGTGGAGGCGATAGACGCGGTCGAGTTGCCGCCCATTCAAGGTCGGGTGGTTTATCAAGATGTGTGGGCCGAGTATACGCCGGGGGAGCCGGTGCTCAAGGGGATTGACCTGAGCGCGGAGCCGGGTGAAACCGTGGCGATTGTCGGGCCGACGGGCGCGGGCAAGACCACGCTGGTGAACTTGTTGCCGCGCTTTTATGACGTGTCGCGCGGGGCGGTCACCATTGACGGTGTGGATGTGCGCACGGTCAAGCTGGAGAGCTTGCGTCGCCAGGTGGGGCTGGTGTTGCAGGACACGTTCCTGTTCAGCGATACCATTGCCAACAACATTCGCTATGGTCGCCCGGAGGCAAGCGACGAGGAAGTCATTGCCGCGGCCAAGTTGGCCCAGGCACATGACTTTATCATGCGGCTGCCCCAGGGCTATGCGACGGTGCTGGGCGAGCGCGGCGGCGGCTTGAGTCAGGGGCAACGCCAGTTGCTGGCGATTGCGCGCGCAGCCTTGACCAACCCGCGGTTGCTGATTCTGGATGAGGCGACCAGCAGCGTGGATACCCGGACCGAGCGCTTGATCCAGGCCGCGCTGGAGAAGCTGTTGGCGGGGCGCACCAGCTTTGTTATCGCGCACCGCTTGAGCACCATCCGCAACGCGGACCAGGTGATCTTCTTGCGCGATGGTGTGATCGTGGAACGGGGTCGCCATGAGGAGCTGATGGCCCGCCGCGGCGCGTATTATGAACTGACCATGAGCCAGTTCCGTCGCCACGAGGAGGTGCTGGCGGCATCCGCCGCGGTTACGCCTGCGCCGGCGGCTGCGGCGGATTGACGCAGTTGATTGGCGAGAAATGAGAGAGGTCCTACACATCCGCGTGGCAGGTTCGGGCATGATGGGCGGGTAAGGGTGGGGTTGCTGCGCCGGCATCCGCACCGAGAAAAGTCAACCAATCATGCCAATACCCCACGAGGAGTGAAGGAGACCATGCCGAAGTTGACGGTAGAAGGAGTCGGGACGTTCGACGTGCCGCAAGGGAAGCGGTTGGTGCTAGCCCTGGTGGATGAGGCCGGAATAGACCAATTGCATGCGTGCGGCGGCAATTGTCGCTGCACCACCTGCCGGGTTGAGTTTGTGGACGGGGAGCCGGAGGCGATGACGGTCGCGGAGAAGGCCAAACTCGCCGAGCGTGGCTTGAGCGGGGTGCGCCTGTCGTGCCAAATTGCGGTGACCCACGACATGACGGTGCGCGCGATCAGCCGCTTGGCGGGCAGCGGTCGCCCGGACCCTGGCTCTCGCCCTGCGGACGAGATCATGCCCACGCCGGAATGGACGACGCGCTAAAGGGCGCTGCTCGACAAGAAGACGGATGGAATGGATAGGGGCGGGACCGGAGCGGTCTCGCCCCTTCTATTTACCGGTTGATGATGACGCGGGTCGGCCTACCGATCATCCTGCGACCCTCCTGAAGGGGCACGATTTCCAGGAGGGGGATGCAGACCGGGCTACCAGTTGGTGATGGAGCCATCGCGCTTGCGCAGTCGCGGGCCGGACGAGAACTTGAACTCCTGGCGCTTGATGTATTCCTCGTTGACCTCGACGCCGAGACCGGGGCCGTCGGGGACGAGGAAGCGGTTGCCCTCCAGCGTAAGCTGGACCGGGAAGATAGTCTCGTCGTAAAAGCCTAATTCTTCTGTGGGGGAGCGGCGCACTTCCAGCCAGGAAAAGTTGGGGACAGCCGCAGCCATATGCACCGTGGCGGCGGTGCAGACCGGCCCTAGCGGGTTATGGGGCATGAGATCAATGTAATGCGCCTCGGCCCAGCCCGCCACTTTCATGGCTTCGGTCAAGCCGCCTACGTTGGAGACGTCAATGCGCGCGAAATCGGTGATGCCCCGCTCCAGATAGGGCAAAAACGCCCATTTGCTGGAGAATTCTTCGCCGATGGCAAAGGGGATATCTACCATGCGGCGCAGGGCCTCATAGGCTTCCGGTGTTTCGGCGCGGATGGGTTCTTCGATGAAATCCAGCGTCCCGGCGGGCATCCGTTGGCAGAATGAAGCCGCCTCGGCGACGTTCAGCCGGTGATGATAGTCAATGCCCAGCACGAAATCGGTGCCCAGTTCCTCGCGCACCTTGACCAACTCGGCGGCGGTGGGACCGATGGATTCGCGCGGCTCGAAGATGAGATCTTCTTCCTGGAGACCGCGCGCCAGCTGGGTGCGCTGTACGACCATGGGCGAGCCGGGGATGTTTTTGGGGTTGACCGGGAAGGTGCGGATGACGGTCCAGCCGTGGGAGAGGAGCAGACGAACATCTTCGATGAGCTTTTCGCCGTGGGAGCCGGTGCTGGCGAAACAAGGGACGTAGTCACGATGCTTGCCGCCTAGCAGTTGGTAGACGGGCACGCCCAACGCCTTGCCCGCGATGTCGTGGAGCGCGATGTCGATTGCCGAGATGGCCGCAGTGAGTACGCGCCCGCCCTCGAAGTATTGGCCGCGGTACATCTCTTGCCAGAGCGCGCCGCGCTGCATGGGGTCGCGCCCCAGGAGAATTTCACGATAGTGGCGCACGGCCCCGGCGACAGCCAATTCGCGCGAGGATAGCCCCGATTCGCCCCACCCGTAGATGCCTTCGTCGGTTTCGACTTTGACGAGTAACTGGTTGCGCGAACCGACCCAGACGGGATAGGGAATGATATCGGTGATCTTCATGGCAGGCGTGCTCCTTTCAGTGTGGGATGGGAGGTAATGGGTGACTCAGTCTGCGGGCGCGAGAGACAGAGGAGCGGGCGCGGCAGCCGGCTCCGCCGCGGGCGGTGCGGTGTGGCGGAACTGGGTGCGATAGAGATGGGCATAGAGGCCGTCGCGCGCCAGGAGTTCGGCGTGTGTCCCCTGCTCAACAACTTTACCCTGGTTGAGCACGAGAATCTTGTGCGCCGCCAGGACGGTAGAGAGACGATGCGCGATGACCACGCTGGTGCGCCCGTGGAAGAGCGGTTCCAGTGCAGCCTGGATCAACGCCTCGTTTTGCGAATCCAGATGCGATGTGGCTTCGTCGAGTACCAAGATGCGCGGGTTTTTGAGGATGACGCGGGCGATGGCAAGGCGTTGCTTTTCCCCGCCGGAGAGGCGATAGCCGCGCTCGCCTACGACGGTGTCGTAGCCGCTGGGCAGGCCCAGGATCATGTCGTGGATGTTGGCAGCGCGACAGGCGGTCTCCAGCTCTTCGTCGGTGGCATCGGCTTTGGCGTAGCGCAGATTAGCGCGGATGGTGTCGTGGAAGAGGTAGCTCTCCTGGGTGACGATACCGATTTCGTGGGCTAGTGATTCCAGCGTGGCGTCGCGCAAGTCTATGCCGTCAATGCGGATGCTGCCCTGGGTAGGGTCATAAAGGCGGGGCAGGAGATAGGTGATGGTGGTCTTGCCTGCACCGCTGGGGCCGACCAGCGCGACGAGTTGGCCCGGCTCGATGGTGAACGAGACATCCTCCAACGCCCACTGGCGGCTGGGGATGGGCACGGTGGAGTCTAGGAGGGTGTCCTCTGCGCCGGGATCATGGTCAGGAGCGTCGTTGCGCGCCGGTTGCGGCGCAGTCCCGGGCAAGGCCCCCTGGTACTTGAACCAGACGCGGTCGAAGACAATGTGTCCCTTCACGTTTTGGAGCACGACGGCGCCGGGCTTGTCTTCGATTTCGACCGGCTTGTCCAGGTACTCGAAGACGCGCTCGAAGCTGACCATGGACTGGGCGAACTCTATGTGGACATTGCTGAGCGCGGCGATGGGGCCGTAGAGGCGCACCAGATAGGCGGCAAAGGCGACGATGGTGCCGGTGGTGATGGCGTTGTTGAGCACCAAATAGCCGCCCAGCCAATAGATGAGCGCGGTGCCCACTGCGCCCACGATGCGCATGCCCAGGAAGAAGAGTTGGCCCAACTCGGCGCGACGGATACCCAGTTGGCGCACGGCGATATTGGACTGGTCGAAGCGGGCCGCCTCACGTCGTTGATTGCCGAAGGTCTTGACCAACAGCGCGCCGTTGACGGTTAGGGTCTCGTTGACCAGGGTGCTCATTTCGGCATTTTGTTGCATGGACTGGCGGCGCAGCACGCGCATGGCGCCGGCAAAGTAGCGCGCAGGTAGCAAGAAGACCGGCACCACTAGCACCGCCATGAGCGCCAGCCGCCACTCGATGGTTGCCATGACGACGAGCGTCGAGGCGATGGTGACGACGTTGGTGACGATGCTGGGAATGGTGCCGGTGATGGCGTTTTGCGCGCCGACTACGTCATTGTTGAAGCGCGAGATGATCTCACCGGCTTTGGTGTGGGTGAAAAAGCGCATGGACATGCGCTGGAGATGGTGGTACATCGCGCCGCGCAGGTCGTAGATGATGCCTTCGCCCGCGCGAGCGCTGTAATGCCGCTGTACCAGACCGATGCCGGCAGTGACGAGCGGAATCCCAAGCATAGCCCCGGCGAGAAGATTGAGCCGCAGCCAGTCACGGTTGGGCAGCACCTCGTCAATCAACTCGCGGTAGAGCAGCGGTGGAATCAACTCCAGCAGCGAGATGATGACGATGGTTACCAGGACGATGGCGACTTCGCGCAAGTGCGGGCGGGCATAGGTGTAGACGCGCGCCAACAGGTGACGGTCAATTTGCGGTTGATTGCGGTCGGCGTCAATGAGTGCACGCCAGCGATGGCCCATGAAATTCTCCTCGGACGGTCATGACTCCGGCGCACGGATCGCCGACCCTTGCCACCCTAGCATACTTTGGCCCTGCCAGCACCTGGCGAAAAGCGCGGGGCCGTGTTCCGGGACTTGGGTGGGCACCGCTTGTGTACTAGAGGAGGCCGCGCCGGGTCAAGTGTGCGCGGAAAATTTCCTCGAACAGGCGCACATCGGTGCGCGTATCCTCGGCGCTGGAGCCGAAGTCCGCGCCGCTTTGCAAGCACGCAATGAAGTGCGCTGCCTCCTGGCGATAGGACCAGGTCAGCGGTGGGATCGGTTGCTGGAAGACTTGTTCCGCGCCGCCGCGGTAGATCTCGACGCGCGCAGGGGCATTGCGCTGGAGCAGGGGCGGTGACCAGACCTTGACCCAGCCGTGGCGGAAGTAGACTTGCGTGTGCTCGTCCCAGGCGTAGTGGGAGACGCGCCCGCTTTCTAGTATGCAGCGCACGCCCGCGATCTCCAAGATCACCACGCCGGTGTAGCCATCGTCGTCCAAGTCCACGATGCGGACGTGGGCGTTGTCGCCTGCATCCAGCAGCCAGCGCATGAGATTGACGTTGTGGGTGTATTGTTGCAGATAGCCGATGTAGGCGCTGAGATGCTCCGCGGGCAACCAGGCGGGACCGGTGACGGGGGCAGGCGGCATGGGTTCGTCGCTGCGCAGGATTGTGCCGTCGCGACCCGCCACCCAGTCACCGCAGAAGCCGTGGTTGCGTATGTAGGTGACGGGGCCGAGTTCCTCGCTCGTTCGGTAGCGTGTGATGGTCTCTTTGGCCAAGACGTTGCCTGCGTCGTAGCGTTTCATATAGCCGACCATGAGCCGCTTGCCGCTTTGGCGAACGGCTTGGAGCAGGCGGTCGGCTTGCTCCAACGAGACAGCCATGGGCTTTTCCATGAAGACATGTTTGCCCGCCAGCAGCGCGTCGCGCGCAATTTCGCCCTGGAGCGCAAAGGCTGCGGAGACACCTACTGCGTCAATTTCCGGGTCGGCCAAAAGCGCATGATGATCGGAATAGAGTTTGGGGATGCGATAGTGGGCCTGGACGCGACGACCTAGCTCGCCGCGGACCTCCGCCAACGCGACGACTTCGCAGTCGGGCAGGGTGGTGAAGTTGGGCAGGTGAACGGCCTGGGCCATGAACCCGCAGCCGACGTAGCCGAAACGGATAGGCGTCATGGGGACTCCTTGGTGGGATGGTGGGCGAGTTATACCGCAGCGGGGGCCGGGCTTGGACGTAGCGCCAACGTGCGCAGGGCCAACAAGGCTCCGCCGCTGCACAGGGCTACCGTAATCACCATGGGCAGGGCCGTCCCATTGTGCAGGGCACCCAACAGCGCGCCCGCGCCTGCACCAAGCGTGAATTGGATGGCGCCTAGCAGGGCAGAGGCGCTGCCGGCGCGTAGGCCGAAGGGCGCCATGGCTGCGGCGGTCGCATTGGGGCCGGCAAAGCCGGTCCCTGCAATGCAGAAGAAGAGCACCACCAGCATGGCGGGGAAGCCGCCGAGACCGGTCGCGGTGACGGCGACCAGCAGCAAGCCGGAGAGCGCGGTGCCGGTGAGCGCCACGGTCAGAATGCGGTTGCCGTGGAAGCGGGTCAGCAGGCGGCGATTGAGTTGGGCCGCAGCGATGAGACCCAGGGCGTTGAGGCCGAAGAGCAAGCCGTAATGCTCCGGCGCGACGCCGTTGAGTTCGATGAAGACGAAGGGCGAGCCGGAGATATAGGCGAACATGGAGGCGGAAGCCAGCCCACCTGCCAGGGCAAAGCCGAGGAAGGTGCGGTTGCGCAGGATTTCCCCGTAGGCGACCAAAGCAGCGCCAAGCCCGGCGCGTATGCGCCGTTGCGCGGGCAACGTTTCCGGCAGCGCGCTGAGCGTCAAGACCAAACAGAGCACGCCGAAGGCTGCCAGGGTTAAAAAGATAGAGCGCCAGCCGAAGTAGCGCAGGAGTTGCCCGCCGATGAGGGGCGCGGTGATGGGCGCTAGGCCCATGACCAACATGAGGAACGAGTACATGCGCGCCGATTCCTGTTGGTCGAAGAGGTCGCGCACCACCGAGCGGCTGATGACCATGCCCGCGCACGCGCCCAGGGCTTGGGTGAAGCGCAACAGGACCAGGCTCTCTACGCCGGGAGCCAGCGCACAGCCGACGCTGGCGACGGCATAGAGCGCG
>CAKZVN010000269.1 GCA_937922105.1 uncultured Litorilinea sp. | reverse complement strand
GGCGGCGGGGTCGGCGGCAGGCAGTAACCCCAGCAGGTGTCCGCCTCCGAAGACCAGCCAATCGGCAAGGACATTGACGTAGAGAAAGAGCGAAGGATAGTTGAAGAAGCGGGGGTTCCAATCGCCTGTGGTGAACATTGCCCAGACGATACGCAGGTGGAGCGGCTCGTCGGGATGATAGATATAGGGCAAATGGTGGTCCACCGCATAAAGCCGGAGGGTCAGAGCCAGGAGCAAAACCAGGCCCAGACCCATCCGGTATGTGCGTGGGGGAGGGAAGTTGCCCATGCCCAGCTGCGCGAGGACCGCTAGGCTAGAAAACGGGTGAGCACGTTGGTGGTGATGCGCGAGACGTGGTCGTCTACCAAGACGCAGGCGGGCCACGTGATGGACCCCACGGAGAAGACTGCGCCGCCGCTGGGCGTTTCGTAGATCGTCATGTGTGCGCCGCCGTTTTCGGGGTTTAGCCCGACCGCCAAGAGGATGGTGTTGGGGGGCGACGAAGGACTCATCTTGTCAGTCTCGTGGCCCGATGCGCCGCCGGGAATGCGCTCGTGCAGACTATGGCTGCCGAAGCGGTCGCCGGCGCGCAGTCCTGTCCCGGCAAAGACCCAATGCTCCGGCTTGAGCGTCTCGTAGGGCGCGGCGGTCATGATGCCGGTTTCCGAGAAGACCACACCCAAGAGATTGGCCTCGGATTCGTGGGTGCGATGGAAGCGACTTTCATAGGTCTTGGTAGGGTCGTCGGGGTCCAGCGAGCCGACGCCGCTGGGGGGCGAGACGATGTGCGTCTTGTAACGCATGCGGTGGTCGTCCAAGACCTCCACTTCGCAGTTCAGCCCGTTGCCGCCCAGATACATGAAGCGCCCGCCGCGTTGCCGCACCCAGGCCTTGATGTCTTCGTACATCTTGACCGACCAATATTCGGGATGGACCTGGCTAATGACCACTTTGTAGGCGTCCAGCGGTAACTCTCCGTTGTGGAGTTGATGTTCGCTGTAAAAGTCATAGGCAAAGCCCTCGCGTTCCAACCAGGCGAGGAAGCGCCACTCGGCCTCGGCTAGGTGGCAGGCCTGCCGCCCGGCAATGGGGTCGGTGGACTGAACCTCGCGCGGGATGTGGTTGAAGGGTTCGGGCCGCTCCCACGAGACCGGCTGATAGGCCTCGTCGCGCGCGCCCCATTCGCTGTAGCCGACGGTGGAGTTATACCGCGCCAGGTCTTGGCGCCCGTTGACCGTGGGAGTCGGTGGCAGGCTTGTTGCGTTGACATAATTGCCGCGCCCGCCGAAGTTGTTGTAGGCGTTCCAAGTCATGGTGGAAGCCAACACGGCAACCGCTGCGGTGGGGTGTTCGGGCGCGACGACCCAGGGGAAGCTGAAGAAGCGGCCCGACGGCGTTTCGGCATGGAGATAGTAGAGGCCCGACCGTTGCGGTCCTGCTAACAGTTGGGTGTGGTGCGGGCTGCCGTAGCCGACCTTGTTCCAGCGCACGCCGGTTTGCACATAGTCGCCGTCGGGGGTGATCTGCATGGTGGCGCGCGGGCCGTGCTCGTCATACCAGCCGATCAAGCGGATGAACTCCTTTTCCAGCCCATAGCGCCACAAGCTGAGGCGATACGGCTCCACGCTGTGGACGCGGAACTCGCTGCGTTGCCCGCTTTTAACCCACTTAGGCCACATATAGCCCAGCAGCCCATCGCTGAGCAGGCGGAATTGGTAGGGCTGTGCCGGGTCCACGGTCATCTGGACCGACTTGGGACCATAGCCGTCCTTGACCAACGTAACCCGATACGGCCCTGGTGCAAGGTCGGCATAAACCGCGCCGCGCGGGGTACTGCTTACCACCGCGACGCTGCGCCCCGCCTGCTCGAACTCCAGCGCCACCCCTTCCAGCGCGACATAGCGTTCGTCGCTCACATAGCCGACCAGCATTGCTCCTCCTTGTCCAAATGCTTTAGTGCCTAGTGCTGCGGATTCGCCTGGCGCCATTCTTCGTATTCGGCCCAGCCCTCGTCGTTGAGGGGGTAGTATTTGTGGATGGAGCCGCCCTCCAGCAACTTGATGCGGCTGAAGACCTCCCATTCCTCGTGCGCGACGGTGGCGTCGGCGACCATCGCAGCCATTTTGGCGGGAACCATGACCGCGCCGTCGTCGTCGGCGATGATAATGTCGCCCGGCAGGACCAGCACGCGGCTGCACGCGATGGGCACGTTGTAGGCCCAGGGGAAGAGGGTGGACTGGGAGGCGTAGTTGGGGGTGACGGAGCGAGTCCACATGGGAACGCCCAGATGCTGAATCTTGGGCCAGTCGCGTACGCAGCCGTCTACGACGACGCCGGCGCCGCCGCGACCCTTGAAATAGGTGGTGAGCATATCGCCCATGCAGCCGGTGTAGGGGTCGCCCCAGGCTTGGATGACCAAGACATCGCCCGGCGTGATTTCGTCGAAGACAGCCCAGAGCGCGCTGCGCTTCTCACTCTGTTCTTGGCCCGCGCCGGAGGCAATGTCTTCGCGCTGGGGCATGAATTGCAGGGTGACCGCGGGGCCGACGATCTTGGCGCCGGGGGTGCGCGCCACCGGTCCCTGGATGTAGGTCTGGCGAATGCCCATGCGGTGGAGGGTGGCGCTGGCGGTGGCGCTGCTCACGTCGCGCAGCCGCTCGATGAGGCCGCGATCGGGCCGCGGGAAGTCCGGTCCCTGGATGGGCAGTTTGATGCCGTCGGGCATGGGCAGTTGCACGTTGTACTGTTCGCTGGGACGGGCCATGAGACGCATTCGCTCCTTGTGCTGGTGGTCGGTACGGGTACTGGACGGATGGATCGTATAGAACAGGTTATTCGTCGCGAATGTGGAACGCAGATGTGGAAGCCGCGCGGATACGGGCGTTGCCACCCTCCTTACTGATGAGCGGGCCTGAGAAAGCTCAGGTTGGGGCGATTACGCATGGTGCGGGCGGCTCCGCTTAGCGTTCCACAGTCACCGCGTAGTGGCCCTCGATGTAGGGGAACTTGGCGGTGACGTCATCCGCCAGGGTGACGCCCAGACCGGGCCGGTCGGGCAGGTGCAAGTAGCCGTCCACGATGGCGGGCGGCTGCGCCAGGATGCCCCATTGCAGCGGGCCTTGGATCATGCACAATTCCAGCACGCGCGGCTTGGGCAGCGCAGCCACCAGGTGACCGTTTGCCATCGCCATCAGGCCGTTGTGCCAGCTGTGGGGCGCCACGTCAATGCCGTAGCGGTCGGCCATTTCCGCGATGCGGAAACACTCGGTGATGCCGCAGATGCCCGCATCAGGCTGCACGATGCCGTAGGCGCGCTTGGTGATGTAGGGGCGGAATTGCTCCAGCGTGGTGTATTGCTCCCCGCCGGTGATGGGCATGTCCACCGCGGCGTTGAGGCGTGCATAGCCCTCCACATCGGTCTGGGGGATCGGCTCCTCGAACCAGGCAAAGCCCAGCCGGTCCAATTCTTTGGCGATGACCAGGGCCTGATCCTCGGTGAGGCGCTGGTTGCCGTCCAGCATGAGTTCCATGCGCCCGGCGACGGCTTGGTGCAGTTCGCGCACCAGACCCAGGAAACGGTCTACGGTCACGCCGTCCCAACTCCATTCCGTGCCGATGCGAAACTTCATGGCAGTATAGCCCTGGGCGATGTATTCCAACGCTTCGTCAATCAGTTGTTCGGGGCGCTTGCGCCAGTCGTAGCGACAGCCGCTGGAGGCATAGAGGCGTACCTTGTCCAGCGGGTCGGCTTTGAGCAGTTGGGCGACGCGCTTGCCCTCGATCTGACCGCGCAGGTCCCACAGCGCGCAGTCAATGCCCGCGACCGCGCAATCATAGGCCCAACTGCGTCCGTTGGTGTGAGGCACAATCGCGAGGTCACGCGGGTCGCCGCCGATCAGGGTCGGCGCGAGCCAGTCTACCCATGCAGCGCTGAGATGAGGCACGCCATAGGCGCAGATTTCGCCGATGCCGGTCAGCCCTTCGTCGGTGTGGATGACCGCGATGCCACAATCGGCTTTGACTGTGCGATAGCGTGCGGTGATCCATTGGATTTCCGGTTCGTG
>CAKZVN010000268.1 GCA_937922105.1 uncultured Litorilinea sp. | reverse complement strand
CGTCGCGGGCGGCATCCTCAGCCGCGGCGCCGGGCTGAACGCCGAGCTGCTGCGCACCGAGTTCGGCGCACGCTTCGACAACACCGATGTCTATCGCCTGATGTACGTCACCCTCTTCGGCGAGCTGCTGCCCAGCTCCGTGGGCCAGCCCGCGCCGGACCGCTAGACTACACCGCCGATCGCACCGGTTACACACCCCCGCGGGGCAGGGGCGCGCGCCCCTGCCCCGCACGCTTGATCCCGCGCGCCGCCCAGGAGTAAAGCCACGGGCAACCGCAACAACGCCCCCCCCCCCAAAACCGCCCAACAAGCGGTTGACGGCGCACGCGTATCCGGCTATAATGCGTAGGTGCGTATCCGCGTAGGGTGCGTAGGTACGGCAAGATGCGGCGCAGCGTTTGGCGCGGTCGCCCGGCAGGAATGGTCTGTGCAGGAGTCAAACGATCCCAATGGAGACAAAAATCACGGTCTTGGTGAGTGAGGACTTGCGCCGGCAGGCCAAGGCTGCGGCAGCCCTCCACGGGCGCACGCTCTCGGACGTGGTGCGCGAGATGTTGGAGAGCTACGTGGGCGAACGGCTCGACCCGCGCATGGCTGCCCATCGCGCCCCGCGCCCGCATGTCCCCACCCCTGACAGCGCGCGGGTGCGCGCCGAGGAGGCATAACCCGGTTGTGATCCCGTCGCGGCGCAGCGCCCGCGACCCAGCGCCGGCGCGTTGCCGGCATACCCGACCCAGAGCTTCCCTGCGCGCGCCGCGGCGCGCGCAGCTTGAGGATGGTACATCGCTGTAGCATAAACGAAAACGTCCCGGCTCGGCTGGCAACCCGCGGGACGTTCTCGTCGATAGGACTATCGTTTCTGTTCGCCCCTATCCTACACTGCCCACGCACGGCTGTCAAGCCCGCGTTGCGCTTCCCCGGCAGTGTAGGGATCGGGCCGTTCGTCGCCGCCGCAGTCTCCGGGCCGATGTGGCGCATCGTCCTATCCGCGTGAACGCCACCGCCCCTTTCCCGCCCACCCGGACGTTGCTCGCCGGCGTGGGCGCTTTGTGTCCTGCCGCCTGCCCGGCCCCACGGCTGGGGTTAGGCCGGATTGGGGCTTGAAAAATCTGAACAAATGTTCTAAATTGGGACAGGATAACACACGCGAGGCGCCACGCCAAGTGTGGAAAAAAACGACCCGCTGCCGGTGGCAGCCGGTGGCGGGTCAAGCGTATCGCCGGTTCACATGGGATGGTGACAACGAGCGGCATGACGAGTATAACACAGCACGCGCGGCGCTTCAAGCCGCCTGATGAAGACGCGGGGAGCGTCTCACCGGTCTCCCCACCCCGGCCCGCCCCACCCGACGGGGCAGGGAGGCGCGCATGAAAATTGAGCGTCTCCTGGACCTGCTGGGCTATGCGGGGCCGCGCCACGGCTCCGTGTTTACCTGTCGCTGCCCCGCACACGACGACCACAAGCCCTCGCTTTCCGTGCGCGTGTGCGAAGACGGGCGCATCCTGATCCACTGTCACGCCGGCTGCCCGGGGGATGCGGTCCTGGCGGCGCTGGGCTTGAGCTGGCGCGACCTAGCCCCCGGCAGCCCTGCCGGCAACGGTCATCTGCCGCCGCGCCGCCGGCCCGGCACAGCCGCGGCCCCGCGCCTGGAGGACGCGCAGTCGCGCGCCCGGCGCGCGCCCCCCAAAGAGAAAAAGCCCAAAGAGATAGCCGCCGTCTATGACTATCTGGGGCCGGACCGCGTCCTGCTCTACCAAGTGGTGCGCTTGGCGCCCAAGAGCTTTCGCCAGCGCCGGCCCGACGGCAAGGGCGGCTGGCTGTGGCGGCTGGGTGATACCCCGCGCGTGCCCTATCGCCTGCCCGAGTTGTTGGCGACGCCCATCACCACATGGGTCTTTGTGGTGGAAGGCGAAAAGGATGTGGAGTCGCTGCGTGCGCGGGGGCTGGTGGCAACGTGCAACGCGCAGGGCGCGGGCAAGTGGGACGCGGCCCACAGCGCCTGGCTGGCGGGGCGCCCGGTCTGCATCCTGCCCGACAACGACGACCCCGGGCGCGCCCATGCGCGCCAGGTGGCGGCCCACTGTCTGCCCACCGCAGCGCGGGTGCGCCTCTTGGCCTTGCCCGGCCTGCCCGCCAAGGGCGATGTCTCCGACTGGCTGGACGCGGGCCACAGCGCCGCCGAGTTGCTGGAGCTGGTGGCGGCGACGCCCGATTTGACCGCCGCCGACCTCGCCGCGCACAGCGTGACCCAGCGGCCCCCGCTCCCTGCCGGCGGCGCGGGCGGCGCGGATGTGCTGGCGCTGGATGTGACCGAGACGCCCGCCGGCGCGCCCGCCCCCGCGCCGGGCGACGACGACCCCCTGCTGGCTTACCCGCCCCACGACCACGGTCACGCGCGCTGCGTGCTCCACCTCTATCCCAAACGCTTTGCCTATTGCCCCGCGCTGGGCTGGCTGGAGCATACGGGCACCCACTGGGAGAGCGAGACCGCGGAGTTCGCCGTCAACAACGCCATCACCGCCACCTTGTTGCGCCGACGCCTGGCGGCGGTGCGCGCCCAACGCGAAGATTTGGTGCGCGCCACCGCGCCCAACGAGGCGCGCAAGAACGCGGTCAAGGGCATGGTGCGCGACCTGGTGGTGATGCGCATCGGCGATTTCGACGCCGACCCCCACTTGCTCAACTGCGCCAACGGCGTGGTGGATTTGCGCCACGGGCGCTTGGTCACGGGCGAGGCCTCGGGCCAGTTCACCTACTGTGTGCAGACCCCCTTCGACCCCCACGCCCAGGCCCCCCTCTGGCTCCACTTTCTGAGCACCAGCGTGGACCACTTCGCCGACCTTGCCGATTGGCTCCAGATGGCGGTGGGCTATTCCATCACCGGCTTGACGCGCGAAGAGTGCATGTTCTATGTGGAAGGCCCCTCGCGCTCGGGCAAGGGCACCACCATGCAGACCCTCCTCACCCTGCTTGGGCAACCCCTGGGCCGCGGGGTGGATTTCGCCACCTTCACCCGCCCGCGCGAGGGCGATTCACAAAACTTCGACCTGGCAGTCCTGCGCCCGGCGCGGCTGGTTTCAGCGTCGGAAAGCGGGCGCTATGCCTCGCTCAACGAGGCGGTGGTCAAGAGCATCACCGGCAACGACCCCATCGCGGCCGCGTTCAAGCACCGCGACATGTTCTCCTTCACGCCCATGTTCAAGGTCTGGCTCAGCTCCAACCACCCGGCGCGCGGGGATGTGGACGACGACGCCTTTTGGGGGCGCATCCGCGTGATCCGGTTTCCCAATTCGCACCTGGGCCACGAGGACAAGAGCCTCAAGGAGCGCATGGTGCAGCCCGCGGAATTAGCGGGCATCTTGGCGTGGGCGGTGGCGGGCGCGGCGCGCTGGTATCACGCGCCCAACGGCCTGGTCACCCCCCACGCGGTAGCCGCCGCCACGCGCGCCCACCGCGACCAACTCGACCACGTGAAGCAATGGCTGGCGGAGTGCACGCGCCCGGTGCAGGAACACGTGGCAAGCAACACCGCGCTCTATCAAAGCTACCGCGCGTGGTGCGAGGAGAACGGCCATGCGCCCAAGCAAGCGGTCGCCTTTGGGCGCGCGCTGGCGGCGAAGGGCTACGAGCAGGCGTGGAAGCGCCACGCGGGCAAGAGCGTGCGCGGCTACCGCGGCCTGTTCTTGCCCGGCGACCCTTAGGCGGCGGGTGCTTCCCCAAACTCGTGGGACACGCCCAACGAGCACTTTGACAGCGGCGCGGCAGCCCCGTATAATCGCACCTGTATCCCGGTGCACACGCCGCGCGCGGCTCCCCGGCTTGGTTGCTCCCCGCGCCCAGGCGTGACGCCGCCGGATACGCCCAAAGCGTCTCCCCATCCCTGATTCTTCTCCCACCTGTGGGAATCGGTCCCGGTGTCCGGTCCGGTTCCTTCCCTGCACACCACACACCCGGTGTATGTCCCGATCCGACGCAAAGCCAAGCAGACCAAAGGAGAGTGTCGCCATGTCCTATCCCGTCACCCGCCGTCGTTTTTTACAGGCCGCCGGCGCCGGCATGTCCTTGCCCTTTCTGGCCCAGCTGATGGCCGCGTGCCAGGTGGTGGCGCCCGGCAGCAGCAGCCCCCTCACCGAGATCGTCTGGTCGCGCGGGGACGATCTGCGCACCCAAGACCCGCAGCTCATCTCCGGGCGCATGGAGAGCGAGATCAATCGCTGCATCTATGACCAACTCTTCGATTTTGGCCCCGACGGCGCGCAAATCCCCTGGCTGGGCACCGAATTCACCAGCAACGCCGAAGGCACCGTGTGGACCGCCAAGATGAACGACACCACCAAGTTCCACGACGGCTCGCCCCTCACCAGCGCGGATGTAAAGTTCACCTATGAGCGCCTGTTGGCTAACCCGGAATTCCAGCGCTCCACCCCGTTCCGCGATCTCTTGACCGAGGTGCAGACGCCCGACTCGTCCACGGTGGTCTTTGTCTGCTCCAAGCCCGCGCCCCTCTTTAACTTGCTCATGGGCGAGCACATCCTCTCCAAGAAAGCCTTCGAGGAGCACGGCGAGCTGTTTTGGGAAAAGGCCATCGGCAGCGGCCCCTTCCGCCATGTGGAGTATGTCAAGGGCGAGTATTGGCTGGGCGAGGCCAACGCCGACTATTGGAAACCGGAGCTGATCAAAGTCAACCGCCTGCGCTATCGCCCCATCAGCGAAGAGGCGACGCGCGTGGCGGCGCTGCGCTCCGGCGAGGTGGACATCATCGCCAACGTCTCCGGCGAATTGGCCGAAGAACTGGGCCGCGACGAGAACATCGCCATCTATCGCCGCCCCTCGCTGGACCATCTCTATCTCCTCACCCAGCAAAACCGCCCACCCTTCAACAACCCCGACGCGCGCTGGGCCGTGAACTACGCCATTGACCGCGAGGCGCTGGTCAAGAACATCGTCAAGGCGGGCCAAGTCATCGGCGGGCACATTCCGCAAGGCACGGTGGGCTATGACCCCAGCCTAACGCCTGTGCCCTATGACCCGGACGAAGCGCGGCGCCTGCTGGACAAGGCGGGCGTCGCCCCCGGCACGCGCATCGAAGTCAAGGCCCACCCCTTCTGGTTCGCCAAAGGCAAAGAGGTCATGGAATACGTGGCGGGCGCGCTGCAAGAGATCGGCTTCGACGTGGACCTGCAATTCCTGGAACCGGGCGCCTACACCGAGGCGCGGCGCTCCGGCTCCTATGACTTGGCCTTGCAACAGGGCGGCAAAGCCAACAACCCCTGCAACCAATACAAGGTCTTTTACGTGACCGATACCTTCGGCTCCGGCTACGGGCCGCAACACCCCGACTTCCAACAAGCGATCGAGGCAGCCTGTGTGGCGGTGGACCCGGCGGAGGCCGACGCGCGCTACAAGGCCATCCAGCGCCGCATCTACGACGAAGCAGTGGAGATTCAGCTCTATCGCCAGGAAAACATCTGGGCCGTGCGCAAGCGCATCCAGGGCTTCCAGGCCTACTCGCCCGACTCGACGCGACCGTGGAACGGCCTCAGCGTGGCGTAAAGGGGGATGCTTCGCTGCGCGCAGCCTGACCATCCCCCTGCGCGCAGCCCTCTAGGCGCGCAAACCATCTAGCAAAGGAGTCGGCATGGGGGCCTATATCCGGCGGCGCTTGTTGCAATCGGTGGTGGTGGTGTGGGGCGTATCGGTGATCGTCTTCTTCTTGTTGCGCTTGGCGCCCGGCGACCCGGCCTCCCTGCTTTTGGCCGAGTCCGCCACCCCAGAGCAGATCGAAGCCGTGCGCGAGAAGTGGGGGCTGAACCAGCCCATTCCCGTGCAATACATGGTTTTCTTGGGCCGTGCGCTGCAAGGCGACCTGGGCAACTCGCTCTTCTTCCAAAAGCCTGCGCTCTCCGTCTTGCTGGAGCGGCTGCCTGCGACCTTGCAGCTGTCGGCGGCGGCGTTGGCCTTCTCGCTGCTGGTGGCGATCCCGGTGGGCCTGGTTTCGGCGCTGCGCCGCGACTCGGTGTGGGACTATTTCGGCACGGGCTTGGCGATGTTGGGCCAGGCCATCCCGCCCTATTGGCTGGGCATCATGTTGATCCTGGTCTTTTCGGTGGGGCTGGGCTGGTTTCCCACCTCCGGGCGCGGCACGCTGTGGCATCTGGTCTTGCCCGCAGTGACCTTGGGGTCGGTGCTCATGGCGCTGGTGACGCGGCTGGTGCGCTCCGGCATGTTGGACGTGCTGAGCGAAGATTACATCCGCACGGCGCGGGCCAAAGGGCTGACGGAGCGCCGGGTGATCGTGGGCCATGCCTTGCGCAACATCCTCATCCCGCTGGTGACGGTGGTGGGGCTGCAACTGGGCGCGCTCTTCGGCGGCGCGGTCATCACCGAAAGCATCTTTGCCTGGCCCGGCGTAGGGCGGCTGGCGCTGCAAGCCATCAGCGCGCGCGACTACCCGCTGGTGCAGGCGTCGGTTCTCTTTATTTCGGTCGTCTACGTCTTTCTCAACCTAGCCGTTGATATTCTCTATGTCTACCTCGACCCGCGCATCCGCTTCGAATAAGCCCGCCCCATCCGCGGCGGTCACGGCTCCCCCCGTGGAGAGCGTGCGCGCGGCGGGGGCGCCTCGGCGCCTGAGCGCCACCTTTCTCAAGCGCTTCCGGCGCAGCCGCCGCGCCGTCTTCGGGCTGCTCTTTCTGGTCTTGATCAGCTTGACCGCGGTGCTGGCGCCCGTGCTGGCCCCCTATCCGCGGCTCAACCAAGACCCCAGCCGCACCCAACTGCCGCCCTTCTCCACCTCCGCCAGCGGCAGCTACCACCTCCTGGGCACCGACGCGCTGGGCCGCGACCTGCTCTCGCGCATGATGTTCGGCGGGCGCGTCTCGCTCTTGGTGGGCGTCACGGTGGTGGCGGTGGCGCTGCTCATCGGCGTGCCCCTGGGACTGATCAGCGGCTTCTTCGGCAAATGGCCCGACGCGATCATCATGCGCATCGCCGACACCCAGCTGGCGATCCCCTTCATCCTCCTCGCCATCGCCATCATGGCGGTCTTGGGCACAGGCTTGTGGAACGTGATCCTGGTCTTGGGCATCAGCAGCTGGGTGGGCTATGCGCGCATTGTGCGCGGCGCGGTGTTGAGCCTGCGCGCCATGCCCTTTGTGGAAGCCGCGCGCTGCATCGGCATGTCCGACCGCCGCGTGGTGACCCATCACCTCTTGCCCAATGTGTGGACGCCGGTGCTGGTCTTGGCGACC
>CAKZVN010000267.1 GCA_937922105.1 uncultured Litorilinea sp. | reverse complement strand
GCACGCAATGTTGTAAGGCATATCGCCCGGGTCAAACTGCGTAATGCGCCCTGCCCCCGACTTACCCGCCAGCAAATTTCGCCAGTAGGTCGGTACATCGTTCCCCAGCGGCGTAATCGCACCCAACCCCGTCACGAAAACCCGTGTCATTGTGTCCTAATTCTCCTCATTGACATCCTGGTGAGCATCCCCTCCATGCGGGAGCCATGCATTGATCGGCTCCTACATGCCCACTTGAGTATTCTTTTGGTTTCATAACACGGGGATCGCCCAAAAGTAACGACAAAGTTTGCGATCCGCGCGACAGGAATGATCGGGGATTATAGAAAAGCCCACCGGTCGCGTCAAAACTGCACCCATACTCTCTTGTAACAAGCCCGGACGCGCACAGGTCGTCACCTAGCGGGACTATGCTCCGCCGGGCGACGACCCGCGTCTCAGCAAAATTACTTCAGTGGTCTGTTCGCCCAGTAGCCGTCATTCTGAGGAGCGCAGCGACGGCTTGCCCGGAGTCCGGCGAAGGGAAGAATCCCGATACGCCACCGGAGGAAGATGCTTCCCTTCGCTACGCTCAGGGCGGGCCGCTGCGCTCGGCATGACTCTCTTTGCTATTTGGCGATCAAACCATTTAGGCTGGGCTTACTCTACCGGCGCAAACACCATGATCCCCGTGTCATAGCGCAACGCCAGATGGAGCAATCCATCTTCGATCAGGTAGCTGACGACCCCATCCAAGTGCTTCGTAAATTCGCCGTCCTGCGAATCCGGCGGGCACATCATGCGCGTCGTCGCCAGCGGTCCCAGCGTAAGGCTCACGTCATCCGCCGTGTAGCTCCCCATGCCGCGGTTGCAATCCACACGCGCCGCCAGCGACCCGTCGGCATTAAATGTCAACGTATAGCGGCTGGGGTCGGCAGCCTCCACCACCGAATCATCGCTATACTCGGTCCGCAGCCACTGCCACGTCGTCCCTGTCAAAGGATTCATCGCCGCCTCCTCGACGCCCTCGGGCGTGACCTCTACCTCCGCACTCGCCGACTCGCTCGGCGTAATAATGGTACTTCCACTCTCCGGCTGGATCACAAACGTACAACCAGCCAACACCATGATCACGACCACAAGCGCGATCGCCGGCATCCGCTTCATACAGAAATCCCTTTCATTTTCATCCGGTGATGACACAACAATTTGCGTCTTGGGCAACAATCACAACTCACGTGGCAAGTCATGCAATTATACGTGCAAGGACGAAATTGGAATAGGGAATGTTCCGCAGTTTTGTCACATGGCTCTTCGTAGATCGCGTTTTGTGCCACACACAAAACGGCCCTTCCAGCGACGTACACCGCAGCACGGAAGGGCAAGGGTAGACTCAACGTATATGATTAGCAGCCCCGGTGCGACTCGAACGCACGACCGTCCGCTTAGAAGGCGGGTGCTCTCTCCAACTGAGCTACGGGGCCATCTCGTGGCGTATGGCTTGCGCCACCGGTATTCTAGTCTACGCCCAGACTGGTGTCAACCTACCCGCCCTTTGCCAAAGCCACCGCCGCGCGGCTATACTGCCACTCAACAGGGACGAGACCTCAACGCGAAAAGGACGCAGCATGGCGCGGACGCAGCTCTATCAGACACATCTCGATCTAGGCGGGCGCATGGTGGAGTTCGCCGGCTGGGAGTTGCCCGTCCAATATCCCGCCGGGCCTACTGCCGAGCATCATGCCGTCCGCAATGCCGCCGGCCTTTTTGACATCAGCCACATGGGCCAAATTGAAGTGCAAGGGCCGGATACACTGGACTTTCTACAACTTGTCCAGGTGCGCGACCTCAGCCGGCTGGCAACCCACCAGGCGGCCTACAGCCTCCTGCTCTATGCCGACGGCGGCATCGTAGACGACATCTTTGTCTATCACCTCACCGACCGCTGGCTCATTGTGGTCAACGCAGCCAATCGCAGCAAAGATTTCGCCTGGCTCCAGGCCCAGAGCCTGGACTTCGACGTTACCTTGCACGACCGCTCCGACGAAACCGCCATGCTCGCGCTGCAGGGTCCCCGCGCCGCCGCCATCCTGCAAACGCTTGTCACCGATAACCTGGACGACATGCCCGCGCGCACCGCACGTCACGTTACGTTGACGGGCACTGAAGTCCTCATCGGGCGCACCGGCTATACCGGTGAAGACGGCTTCGAGCTATACCTCCCCGCGACCGCCGCGCAGACCATCTGGAATTGCCTGCTCGACGCGGGCCGCCCTTTCGGTTTGCTGCCTTGTGGTCTTGCCGCACGCGACAGCCTGCGCTTCGAAGCCTGCATGCCCCTTTACGGTCATGAGATTACCGCCGACATCAACCCGCTGGAAGCCCGTCTGGGCTGGACCATTGCCTGGGACAAAGAGTTCATCGGGCGCAATGCTCTGCTCAAGACCAAGCTGGAACAACCTACCCGCCTGCTCGTCGGCTTCGAGATGGTTGACCGCGCCGTCCCGCGCGAGCACTACCCCATCGCCGTCGCAGGACAGATTGTGGGCCATGTCACCACCGGGATGAAAAGCCCGACCCTGGACCGCTTCCTCGGCCTCGGCTACGTTCCGCGTGAGCACGCGGCTGTCGGGACCTCCCTTGAGATCATCGTGCGCGGCCAACCCAAAGCCGCGCGCATCGTAAAACGACCGTTCTATACCCCACGTACCAAATGAATACTGCGCCGGTGATCCGGCCTGGAGGACCTACCCCTATGGCAAGCCACAAATTAGACGCCGCCGCCAAATACGCCAAGAGCCACGAATGGGTGCGCCTGGAAGAGGGCGTCGCCGTCGTCGGCATCTCCGATTTCGCCCAAGATGAACTGAGCGACGTCGTGTATGTTGACCTCCCGGAGGTCGGCGAGACGGTCACCGCCGGGCAAGAAATCGCCACCGTCGAGTCGGTCAAAGCCGCCGAAGACATCATTGCGCCTGTCAGCGGGGTCATCGCCGAAGTCAACTCCGCGCTAGAATCTACCCCCGAGATCATCAACCAGCGCCCTTACGATGCCTGGTTTTTCAAGATCACCCCGACCGCGGCCCTGGACGAGGAACTTTCCCGTCTGCTCTCGCCCGAGGAGTATGCCGCTTTTGTGGAAGAGGCCGGTTAACCACTGCCTGACCGGGCCGCTGCGCCGTCTGCTGCGGTGGTCCGGTCTTCTTTTGCTTGCCCTCGCGCTCGGCGCGTGCGCGCGTCCGCCAGCCCTGCCGGAGTTCACCGTTCCGACTTGGCCTTTTGCCGGGCCGACGCCTACCCCCGGCCCACGCACTGTCTCCCTCTTGGGCTGGTCCGCCTCCCCGGCGGAAAACCGCGTCCTCCAAGAAGCCATCCTCAATTTCGAGGCGACGCATCCTCACTTGCGCGTGCGCGGTCTCCTTGCCCCCGACTACCCGGACGTACTGGAGACCGCCTTTCTCGACGGTGAGCCGCCCGATCTCTTTCTCCTCGCCGCGCATCAACTCGCCGACTACGCGGCAGCCGAGCGCATCCGCCCGCTACCCGCCGGCTTGGCAGCCTCTCCCGATCTCCCCCCCGCCCTGGCAGCCGGGTTAACTGTCAACGGCGTGCCCTATTGCTTGCCGCGCGAGATCGCTACACTCGCCGTCTACATCAATCCCAGGCTCTTTGCACGCAAAGACGTGGCGTTGCCCCAACCGGGTTGGACCTGGGAGGATTTCGCCACCGCTGCGCGCGCCACCACCGACGCCAACTTCGGTCTCTTCGGCCTAGCCCTCACCCGCGATCTCAGTCGCCTGCATACCTTTCTCCTTCAAGCCACCACCGACGACACCGCCTGGACCGGTGATCATGTGCGTCCCACACTGGAATTCCTCACCGCGCTCTATGCCGACGGAGTTGCCGTCGAGCCGGGACGGGTTGACAGTACCTGGAACGGCGAAGCCTTCGGGCGCGGCAAAGTTGCCATGACCGTCGAAGGCCCCTGGCTGCGCCCCTTTCTCGAGCGCGAGTTTCCCCTGTTGCGCTACGAGGTCATGGAGTTGCCCGCCGGTCCTGCACGCCGTGCGTCCACAGCCTTTGTCACCTGCTGGGTCGTCAGCGCCGCTGCACCCGACCCGGAGGCAGCCTTCACGCTGGCCGCCTATCTCGCGTCCCCCGCGGTGACGCTCCCTTGGGCAGACGCAGCCAAGTCCCTGCCCCCCAACCGCACCCTGGCAGCCCAGTGGGGTGCCGCCAACCCGGACTATGCCCCCTTTGTCGCCGCGCTCGACACGGCTGTGCCCTGGACGGGCGGCACCGAATTCACCAATCGCGTCACCCGCCTCAATCGGCTCCTCCCCGATGCCGCAGACGACCTGGACAACTTTACCGCTGCGTTGGCGCAGCTAGCCGAGGATTGACCCGCGCGCCCGTGCTGGGCTACAATCGGAGACATCGGTTGTAGTCGCCGCTTCCCGCAGGGCGGCCTATCCAGACCATCGAGGACGGCGCTCGTCGTCGGCCTCGCCGTGAGGGACTCATGCGTCACGACGCCTTTCTGGCTGCTCTATCGTCCATCATTCCGCCGCCGCGCATCTACCGCCGCGCCGAACAACTGGCGCCCTACGAGAGCGACGCCCTCACCGCTTTTCGCACGCGCCCTTTAGCCGTCGTCCAGACTGAAACACGGCAAGAGGTCATTGATGTCGTGCGCTTGTGCAGCCGCCACGATATTCCGTTCGTCGCACGCGGCAGCGGCACCAGTCTCTCCGGCGGCTCCCTCCCCATCGAGGACGGCATCGTCATCGCGCTCAACCGTCTCAACCGCATCCTGCGCCTTGACCCGGTCAACCGCCTTGCCGTCGTCGAACCCGGTGTGATCAACCTGGACGTGACCAAAGCCGCTGCATCCCACGGCCTTTACTATGCGCCCGATCCCTCCAGCCAACTCATTTGCACCATCGGCGGCAACCTAGCCTTCAATTCCGGCGGCGCGCACTGCCTCAAGTACGGCATGACCGCCAACCACATCCTCGCCATACAGGCCGTCTTGCCCGACGGCGAAGTCGTCTCTCTGGGCAGCGACAGCCTGGAGAGCATCGGTCCCGACGTCACCGGCTTCTTCGTCGGCAGCGAGGGGCTGTTCGGGATCGCCCTAGAGATCACTTTGCGGCTCATGCCCAAACCCGAACGCTATCGCACGCTTCTCGCCTCCTATGCCAGTCTACAAGCCGCCGGCGACGCGGTCAGCCGTGTCGTCGCCGCGGGATTGCTGCCCGGTGCGATGGAGATCATGGACCGCCTCGCCATCGAAGCCGCCGAGGCCTCCGTCCATGCAGGGTATCCGCGCGACGCCGCCGCGCTCCTCATCGTGGAGTTGGAGGGCGACGCCGACCAGGTCGAGGAAGAATTCAAGCAGCTACAGACCCTCATCGCCCAATCCGGCGCGCAAGAAATCCGCATCGCCCACGACGAGGCCGACCGCGCACGCATCTGGAAGGGGCGCAAAGGCGCCTTCTCCGCGGTCGGTCGCCTTAGCCCAGACTACATCGTTCAAGACGGTGTCGTGCCGCGCAGCCGGTTGGGCGAGGCGCTTGCCGCCATTGAGCGTCTGAGCATGACCTACGGCTTGCGCGTCGCCAATGTCTTTCACGCCGGTGACGGGAACCTACACCCCTTGATTCTCTACAACGGTCGCGAGGCGGGCGCGCTTGCCCGCGCCGAGGAACTGGCGGGCGAAATTCTCAAACTCTGCATTGCGCTGGGCGGCTCCATCACCGGGGAGCATGGCGTCGGCATGGAAAAACGCCAGTACATGCCCGCCATGTTTGCGCCCGAGGACCTTGCCTGCATGGCTGATTTGCGCCGTGCTGTGGACCCCGCCATGCTCGCCAATCGCGGCAAGATGTTCCCCACCGATGCAGGAGACGGCGCCGCAACTGCGTCCCACCATCCCCATCCGCTGGAACGACAGGGGGTGATCAGTCGCGCATGAACGCCATCACCGCAGTTGCACCCACCAACCCGGCACAAGTCCAGGACGCCGTGCGCAGCCTGCCGCGGCTCTTGCCCCACGGTGCGCAAACCAAGCCGGCCCTTGCCATCGCCCCCGGCGCAATACCGCTGGACCTGCGCGGCCTCACCGGTATCTTGGAGTACGACCCAGGGGAGTATACGTTCACTGCGCTGGCAGGCACCCCCCTGCGCGAGATTACGGCTGCGCTGGCACAACATGGGCAAGCCCTTCCCTTCGACCCGCCTCTGGTCGAGGCAGGTGCGACCCTGGGTGGAACCATCGCCGCCGGTCTTAGCGGCAGCGGGCGCTATCGGTACGGCGGGCTGCGCGACTTCATCGTCGGCGTGCGGATCGTAGACGGCTCCGGCAGATTGGTGCGCGGCGGCGGCAAGGTCGTCAAAAATGCCGCGGGCTTTGACCTGCCCAAACTCATGGTCGGCTCTGCGGGTCGCCTGGCTGTCATCGTGGAAGCGAGTTTCAAGGTCTTCCCCGCGCCGCCGACGTGGAGCGGCATCC
>CAKZVN010000266.1 GCA_937922105.1 uncultured Litorilinea sp. | reverse complement strand
GTGTGCGCTGCCCAACGGGACCTTCGCCATGCTGGCGATGGACCAACGCAGCAGCCTGCGTCGCGCCATGAATCCCGCACAGCCCGACCAAGTCACCTACGCCCAGTTCATCGAACTCAAGCGCGATGTCATCGCGGCACTGTCGCCCCTCGCCGGCGCCGCGCTCTTGGACATCGAGTACGGCTACCCGGCCTGCGTGGCAAGCGGCGCGCTGTCGGGTCGCACCGGGCTGCTCCTCGCATTGGACAAGAGCGGCTACGAGGGCGACCCCACCGCACGCGTCACCACCCTGGTCGAGGGGTGGAGCGTAGAGCGCATCCGCAGGGCAGGCGCGTCCGCGGTCAAGTTGCTCATCTACTATCACCCCGACGCGACCAACGCCGCCGCGCAAGAGCAGCTGGTCGCCACGGTCGCGCAGCAGTGTCGCGCCTGGGAGATTCCCTTCTTCCTGGAGCCGCTGCACTATAGCCTCACCCCCGGCGTCAAGACCGTGCCCACCGCCGAGCGCCGCCGCCTGGTCATCGAGAGCGCGCGACGCCTTGTCCCCCTGGGTGTGGATGTGCTCAAAGCCGAATTTCCGGTGGACGTGACCCAGACCGCCGACCGCGGCGAGTGGGCCGATGCCTGCGCCGAGTTGAGCGCGGCGACGTCCGTCCCCTGGGTCCTCCTCAGCGCGGGCGTGGAGTTCGACACCTATCTGGAGCAGACACGCATCGCCTGTGATGCGGGCGCAAGCGGCATCCTCTGTGGTCGCGCCGTTTGGAAGGAAGCTGTCACGTTGTCCCCCACCGAACGCCGCGCCTTCCTGGCGGGCGAAGCGTCCACACGCTTCCGCCGGCTGGCTGATCTGGTGGCGGAACGCGGCCGTCCCTATACCGATTTCTACCCGCCTAGCCCTGGCGACGACCTAGAAAATTGGTATCGCGCGTGAACCCGACTCCGTATCCCCACTCCCCTACCGGCCCAGCTACCTTTGTGGGTATTGACGTGGGCGGGACCTTCACCGACTTTGTGGTGGTGGATGGCGGCGGGCTGCGCATCCACAAAGAACCCACCACGCCCGACGACCAAAGCCGCGCCATTGTCACAGGATTAGCGGCGCTGGGCATCACCCGCGCCGCCATCGTCCACGGCATGACCGTTGCCACCAACGCGCTCTTGGAGCGCCGCGGCGCAGCCACTGCGCTGCTCACCAGCGCGGGCTTTGCCGACGTGCTGGTCATTGCGCGCCAAAACCGGCCCCACCTCTATCGTCTCAGCCAACAGCGCCCGCCCGCACTGGTCGCCGACGGTTGGCGGCGCACAGTCGCCGAGCGGCTGGACGCGCAGGGCGCAGTGATCACCCCGCTGGACGAAGATGCGGTCGCGGCCTTTGCCGCCGACGCGGTTGCCGCGGGCATCGAAAGCGTGGCGCTGGTCTTTCTGCACAGCTATGCCAATCCGCGCCATGAGGAACGCGCCGCAGCCATCCTCGCCCAACACGCGCCCGGTCTTCCCGTCTCGGTGAGCAGCGTCATCCTGCCCGAATACCGCGAAGTGGAACGCACCGCAACCACGGTGATCAATGCCTATGTCCAGCCGCTGGTGGCGCGCTATCTGGGTCGCCTGGCGCGCGCCCTTGAGGGCAACCCGGTGCGCATCATGCAATCCAATGGTGGAGCCATCGGGCTGCGCCAAGCTGCGGAGCAAGCCGCGCGGCTGGTGCTCTCCGGCCCGGCAGGCGGCGTAGTCGGCGCGTTTGACCTGGCACGCCAGGCGTTGGACGGCGACGCGCCCAACCTCATCACCTTTGACATGGGCGGCACCAGCACCGATGTCGCACTCTGTCCCGGCGTCATCCCGACCACCGCGGAGAGCACCATCACCGATCTGCCCCTGCGCCTGCCTGTCCTGGATATCCATACCGTGGGCGCGGGGGGCGGCAGCATCGCCACGGTGGATACAGGCGGCGCGCTGCGCGTCGGCCCCCAGAGCGCGGGCGCGCTGCCCGGCCCCGCCTGCTACGGTCGCGGCGGCAACCAGGTCACCGTCACCGACGCCAACCTGGTCCTGGGTCGCTTGGACCCGCGCGGTTTTCTGGGCGGAAGCGGCGCGGTCAACCTGGACCGGGAGGCCGCGCTGGCGGTCCTCACGCACTTGGGCGCGCGCCTGGGCCTATCCCCCCATGCCGCCGCGTTGGGTGTGATTCGCGTCGCCAACGCCACCATGGAGCGCGCCCTGCGCCGGGTCTCGGTGGAGCGCGGCTATGACCCGCGCGCCTTCACGCTTTTACCCTTCGGCGGAGCCGGCCCGCTGCACGCCTGCGACCTGGCAAGCGCGCTGGGCATCCGTCGCATCCTGGTCCCGCCCTTTCCCGGCGTGCTCAGTGCCTACGGCATGTTGGTCGCCGATGTGGTGGTGGACGCATCCCACAGCCTGCTGCAAGCCGCGGACACCGCCGTCGCCGCGCCGGAACAGGTGGCTGCCCGCGTCGCCGAGTTGCAGGCGCGCGTCACCGCAACGCTGGCGGGCGAAGGCTTTCCCGCACCCCGGATTGACGCCGCCCTGGACCTGCGCTACCTGGGACAAAGCTATGAACTGACCGTGCCGCTGGCTTTGCCGCCGGACGGCGCGGCGATTGCCGGCGCGGTCACCGCGTTCCACGCCAACCACGCCCAACGCTACGGCTATGCCATGCCCGACGAGCCGGTCGAGATTGTCACTGTGCGCGTGGCGGGTCGCGGGCCGGGTTTGGCCCCTCCTCTGCCGCGTGCCGCGCTACGCGATGCGGATGCCTCCCCCGCGCAGGTGGATACGCAGCCGGTTTGGTTCCACGTCGGCGCGCCCACCCCTACGCCGGTCTATGATCGCGCCCAACTCCAGCCGGGCAATCGCTTGGCAGGTCCGGCTCTGCTGCTGCAATACGACGCCACGGTGGTGGTGCCTCCGGGCTGGCGCGGTCGCGTGGACGTCCTGCACAACCTATGGCTGGAGCAAGAAAGTCGCCCATGACCCGCACCTCGCCCACCGTTGAAGCCCCAGTTGATCCCATCACCCTGGAACTCTATCGCCACCGCTTTGCCGGCGTCGCCGAGGAGATGGGCGTCACCCTGCGCCGCACCGGCTATTCGCCCAACATCAAGGAGCGGCTGGACTTCTCCTGCGCGGTCTTCGACCATCGCGGACGCCTGATCGCGCAGGCCGCGCACATCCCCGCGCACCTGGGCGCGATGCCTGCCAGCGTCGCCACCATCCTGAGCCGCTTTCACGACTGGGCGCGCGGGGACGTGGTAATCGTCAACGACCCCTTTGCCGGCGGCAACCACCTGCCCGACATCACCATGGTCTCGCCTGTCTTTGCCGAAGACGCCGCGACCTTGCCCGATTTCTTTGTCGCCAGCCGCGCCCATCACGCCGACGTGGGCGGCATGAGTCCCGGCTCCCTCCCCCTCTCCACCGAAATCTACCAAGAGGGCATCATCATCCCCCCGGTCAAACTCTACAAGGCGGGCCGCTTGGACGCAGACTTGCTGCGCCTGATCCTGCGCAATGTGCGCACGCCGGACGAGCGCCGCGGGGACCTGGCTGCCCAGCGCGCCGCCGCCGCGGTGGGCGAGCGCCGCCTGACCGAGTTGGTCGCCACCTTCGGGCGCGAGCAAGTCTTGGCCTATGCCGGGCATCTCCTCTCCTATAGCGAGCGCATCACGCGCGCAGCCATTCGCGACTGGCCCGACGGTGACTATCGCGCCGAAGATGTGCTGGAGTTGGTGGAGGGCGAGCGGGTGACGCTGGTCCCTTTACGCGTTTGCGTCACCATCGCAGGCGACCAAGTGACCTTCGACTTCAGCGGCACCGCGCCGGTCATGCGCGGTTCGCTCAACGCGGTCATCGCCATCACCCAATCCGCCTGCTATTACGCGGTGCGCTGTCTGGTGGGCGAGGTCGCGCCCATGAACGACGGCTGCTTTGCGCCGGTCCAGGTGATCGCACCGCCGGGCTGCGTGGTCAACGCGGGCAACCCAGCCGCGGTGGCAGGCGGCAATGTGGAGACAGCCCAGCGCATCACCGACCTGGTCTTGGCAGCCCTCGCCCAGGCGCTGCCGGAGCACGTTCCCGCAGCAAGCCAGGGCACCATGAACAACCTGACCATCGGCGGCTGGGATCTCGAACGGAACCAGCCGTATGCCTACTACGAGACGATTGGCGGCGGGATGGGTGCCCGTCCCACCAAGGACGGCGTCAGCGCCATCCACACCCACATGACCAACACTATGAACACCCCGGTCGAAGCCCTGGAATACGCCTATCCTATGCGGGTGGGGCGCTACGAGATCCGCCGGGGCTCCGGCGGTGCTGGTCGTTATCGAGGCGGAGACGGCATCCGGCGCGACATCGAGATGCTAAACGGCGCCCAGGTCACCATCCTGTCAGACCGCCGTAAATACCCTCCGTACGGTCTGGCCGGTGGAGAGCTGGGCCGGACCGGTCGCAACTTGCTCATCCGGGGGGGTGAAGTTTGGGAACTGCCCGGCAAGGTCAGCCTGGAAGTGGAGGCCGGCGACGTGGTCAGCCTACGAACGCCGGGCGGTGGGGGCTACGGCACCGCGCAGGACGCCGGGTGAGGTTGTTTATGTTCATTATCAGTCCCAACCATTTGCGCCTCTTAAATAAGTCTGATATACTCCGTTTTATCTGAA
>CAKZVN010000265.1 GCA_937922105.1 uncultured Litorilinea sp. | reverse complement strand
GGCGTCATCGACGCTAACTCAGGCTTTGCTTCACCTTATCGCGCATGTGGGCGATGGCATCGGGGAGTCGGGAGACATCTTTGCCCCCGGCCTGGGCGAGATCGGGGCGACCGCCGCCGCCGCCGCCCATGAGTTTGGCTGCTTCGCGCACCAGGTTGCCCGCGTGCATGCCGCGGCTGATGAGGTCCGGGGTCACTGCGGCGACTAATTGCGGTTTATCGTTGAGTACCGCGCCCACCACGACGACGCTGCTGCCCAGGCGGGCGCGCAGCCAGTCGGTCATCTCGCGCAGGGTCTCCAGATCGCTGACGTCATCGGCGGCGACCGTGAGCACCGCCACATCTTTGACCTGGGCCGCCTGGTTGAGGAGCGCGCCGGTATTTTGTTGGGCCAGTTGGCGACGCAGCGCCGCGATCTCCTTTTGGCTCTGCTGCAATTGCTCCAACAACGCGCGTGTGGCGCGTTCGATCTCCTCCGGCTTGGTGTGCAAGAGTTCGGCGACGCGATCCACGGCGCGCCAGCGTTGCTCGGTCAAGGCTTCAGCCATGCGCCCGGTGGCGACCTCAATGCGGCGCACGCCGGCGGCGACGCTGCTTTCGCTCAGAATGCGGAAGCTGCCGATCTCCGCGGTGCTGTCCACATGGGTGCCGCCGCACAGCTCCATACTGATGCCTTCTTCTTCGCCGAAGCTGACCACACGCACCTCGTCGCCATACTTCTCGGTGAAGAGCGCAATGGCGCCTTCCTCCACGGCACGGGCGTAGCTGGTCCAGCGCGTGTTGACGGTGTAGTTCGCCAGCACGATGGCGTTGGCTGCCTGTTCAATTTCCGCCAGTTGGTCGCGGGTGACGGGGTGGGGGTGGGCGAAGTCAAAACGTAGGCGCTGCGGCTCCACCAGCGACCCGGCTTGATGAATATGCTTGCCCAGATAGCTGCGCAGCACGCTGTGCAGGATGTGGGTAGCCGTGTGATTGCGCATGATGTCCCAGCGCCGGTCGGCGTCAATCGCCGCCAGAGCCGGGTCGCCCACACGCACCGTGCCCGACACGACGCGCCCGATGTGGACGATCAACCCGGGGATGCGCCGCCGGGTGTCGGTGACTTCCACCACATAGACGGCGTGGTCGGTGTCGTCGGGGAAGTAGTAGATTTCGCCCGTATCGCCGACCTGACCGCCGCTTTCGGCATAGAAAGGCGTCTCGGGCAGAACAATCTCCACTGCGTCGCCCGCGTTGGCTTCCTCCACTAGTTCACCATTGCGCACAATCCCCGCGATGGTGGTGTCCAACTCGCTCAAGTTCTCATAGATGCGATGGTTGACGCCCGCCGGGCCGACGATGCCCTGGGCCTGTAAGTTCGCCAAGAGCCGACCGTAGACCGAGACATCCTGGGCAACTTTCTCTTGCGCGGCGGCGCGGCTCTTTTCTTTCTGTTCCGCCAACGCAGCGCGGAAGCCCTCCTCGTCTACGCGGAAGCCTGCCTCCGCCGCGATGTCGCGCGTCAAGTCCAGCGGGAAGCCGTAGGTGTCCCACAAGTGAAAGGCCTGCGCGCCGGGGATAACGCTGCACTGTTCTCGGTGCAATTCCGCCATGAGGTCTTCCAAAATGCCCAGCCCCATGGAGAGGGTGCGTTGGAAGCGTTCCTCTTCGTCAGTGATGGTTTGCAAGATGAAGTCGCGCTTCTTGGGCAAATCGGTGTAGTGCCCGCCCATCTCGCGGATCACCACATCGGCGACCTCGGCTAAGAACGGCTTGTCGAAGCCGAGCAGCTTGCCGAAACGGGCGGCGCGGCGCAGAATCATGCGTAGGATGTAGCTGCGACTTTCGTTGCCGGGGAGAACGCCGTCGCCAATTAAAAATGTGCAGGCGCGACTGTGATCGGCAATGGCGCGGTAGCGTGCAATATTGGCTTGGCGGTGGGCCTCGTCCGCGCCCAGTAGCTCTTGGATGCGGTCCATGATGGGCAAGAAGGCGTCGGTGTCGTAGTTGTTGTCCTTGCCCTGGAGAATGCTGGCGAGGCGTTCCAGTCCCGCGCCGGTGTCCACGCCGGGCGCGGGCAGGGGAACCAGTTGCCCGTCGGCGCGCTGGTCATATTGCATAAAGACCAGGTTCCAGATTTCCAGGTATTCGTCGTCACGGTTGACGCCCGCCGCGGTTTGTTTGTCCAGATCGCCCCAGTAGAAGTGGATTTCCGAGTTCGGCCCGCAGGGACCGGTGTCGCCCATGCTCCACCAGTTGTCCTTTTTGCCGAAGCGCAAGACGCGCTCGGGGGCCGCGCCTGCTTCGATCCAGAGGCGCTCCGATTCGTCGTCGTCTTGATAGACGCTGAACCACAGGCGCTCTAGGGGCAATTGCCACTGGTTGACCAGCAGGTCCCAGGCATAACCGATGGCTTCGCGCTTGAAGTAATCCCCGAAGGAGAAGTTGCCCAGCATCTCGAAGAAGGTGTGGTGGCGCGGGCTGGGACCGACGTTGTCCAGGTCGTTGTGCTTGCCGCTGACGCGCATACACTTTTGGCTGGTGGCGGCGCGGCGATAGGGGCGCTGCTCCACGCCCAAGAAAACGTCCTTGAACTGGACCATCCCGGCGTTGGTGAGCAAGAGGGTC
>CAKZVN010000264.1 GCA_937922105.1 uncultured Litorilinea sp. | reverse complement strand
CGCGCCGAGGAAGCCGCCGCATCCGGCTATATTGTCACCGTCGGCATCCCCCCCACCGCGCCCCATACCGGCTATGGTTACATCCGCCGCGGCGCAGCCATTCTCACCGAACCGCCTGCCGGCTTGCCCGTCTATGCCGTGGCGCAATTCCTGGAGAAGCCCGACCTCGCCACCGCCACCCGGCTCCTTGCCGCAGGCGACACCCTCTGGAACGCCGGTATGTTCGTCTTTCGCACAGACGTGATGCTGGCGGAAATTGACCGTCAACTGCCTGCATTGGGCGCTGCGTTACGAGACTACGCCCGCCTACGCGCCACCGACTCCCAGCGCGCGGCAACCCACCTCGCCGCACAATGGCCCACCGTCCCCGCAATCAGCATTGACCATGGCGTTATGGAACACGCAGCCGCAGTCGCCACCGTGCCGCTTGACGCCGGCTGGAGCGATGTGGGCAGTTGGGACGCGCTGGAGGGAATCCTCACCGCCGATGCCGACGCCAACTTCGTGGCACGCGGCGTCGTTGAAAGCCACAACGCCCACGGCAATATCGTCTACTGCGACGACATTCACAGCAATACAATGCCTGTCTCCACCGCACAAGCCAAGTTCGTAGCCCTGATCGGTGTGGACGACTTGGTCGTCGTGGACACCGGTGATACACTGCTGATCGGGCGCAAGGAACAGATGCAAGACGTCAAATCCATTGTCGAGCGCCTGCGCGCGCAAGGACGCACCGACCTCTTGTAGCACACCGGCAGTGTTGCACGCGGACGTCCCATGAAAAACGCCCGCGCGGCTTTGCAACCGCACAAGGGCGCTTTGCCCGGCCCAATCCATCGTGTCATCATCCCGGCGCAGGAGGAGAAAACCCGATGCCGCCACTTCAGCCCACGCGCACCTCGCCCCACTCCCTGGGAGACTGGCGCGCCTATCTACCACCTGCATCGCCCGCCACCTGGGGAACACTGCTCGCCGGCGTCGTGATTGGACTGGCGATCGGTCTCTTCATCGGATGGCAAGTTCTGCCCGTCCAGTGGACCGACGCTTGGCCCGGTGACCTCAGCCGCGAGGCGCGTGCCCAGTACCTTGCCGCGGTCGCCGAGGCTTATGTCTACTACAGCACCGACGAAGCCGCCGAGATCGCGCGTAACCGCCTCTTTGACCTCAACAACAACTTGGAGCAAGAAATCGCAGACGCAGTAGATTTCTTCGCTGCCACGCGCCCGCGCAACTTCAACACCACCATCACCAACCTGGGGCTATTAGCGCAGCGGCTGGGCGTCCAAGCGCCGACCGTCGAAACCGCCACACAGGTCAGCCCGGTCGGCGATACAGTGCGCGCCTGGGTTAACTGGACTCTGACCGCGCTTGCTGCGCTCCTGTTGGCTGGCGGCGGCATTTACATCGTCAACCGCATGCAACAGCGCCGTCGCCACACCGCGCCAGACCGCCTGGAGGACGACCCTGGCGGCTTCGAGGAAGAGGAGCCTGTGCGCACGCCGCGTCCTGCCCCCGCACGCTACCCCTTCATGCGCCCCGCCGCCGGTGCAGCCGCCGTGCGCGCCGGCACAGGCGTCCCACCGGCTGCCCTCTCCCCGCGTGAGCAGGCGGAGCGCGACGACGAAGACTACGGTTTCTCCGATGAAACACCGGGCGAGACGACCTATCGCCCCGCCCGCCCCATCGCCACCGCGGCGGATTACTCCCTGCGCGACGAGGATTTCGACGACGACGCACCCTATGCGGACGATGACTACAGCGTGAGCCGCACCGGCGGTGAAGCTCGCGAAAAATTTATGTCAACTTTCCGTGCAGAGGAAGACGAGGAGGCCTACTCCCCTACCGCGCCGGGCGACCCATTCCAGGACCTTGACGACGACCGCAATGACGAGCGCAACCCGGCTGCACTGCCGCTAGCCGCCCCCGCGACCGGTCTGCCGGCGCGCGCAGCCGCCGCCAAACCCCCGCGCATCCTTCAGACCTATACCGCCACCTACCGCGCAGGCTTCAGCGAAGGCAGTCGCAGCTACATCCAGATCAACAACATCGTTGACCCTGAAACCGGTCGCACGGTCGGTGAATGCGGTATGGCGGTGCATTCGATCAACGGCATCCTCGACAACGACCCGGACGCGGTCATCGCCATGGAAGTCTGGCTCATGGACAAAATGAACGAGAGCGATGTCCTGAGCCAAGACCGCGTCCTGCTCAGCGAATACGCTTACGATCAAGGATTAGAGGGGAAGATCACACGCGGTCGCACCACCGACCCGCGCCCCATCATTCCGCAGGCGGGACGGACCGAGTTCGACATCAAGGGGCCGAGTCTCATTCTCCACTGCGAAGTGCTCGAGGCAGTTTACACCAAGAGCGGTCCACGCAAGGGCATCTTCGAGTCGCTGGTGATTGAAATGACCGTGCTGGCGCGGTCCTAACCAGTCTCCCAGGGAGCGCGCTGTGCGGCTAGGCGCGCTCCTCCGGGTCATACAGCCGCCGATACTCCTGCATGGCGTAGCGGTCGGTCATACCCGCCAAATAGTCGCAGATTACCCGGGGCAACCCGCCTTCATACTCCCGGGCGCGACGTTGGGTTTCCGTGGGCAATTGCAACGGCTGCGCCATGTAGGCCTCGAACAGCCTGCGCAATAGGCGCTCCGCCTTGGTCGCCATGCGCACCACGCGATAATGGCGATAGAAATTGGTAAAGAGATACTGCTTCAATTCCAAATTGAGCGCCTGCATCTCCGCCGAGTAATCCGCCAGATTCTCCGGGTAGGCGCGCAGGTCTTCCAGCGTTTCCACCCCTGCCCGCGCCAAGTTGGCGTGCGTCGCCTGGATGGTGTCGGTAACCTCCAGCCCCACCAAACGCCGGATAAAGCGGTGGCGCATCATGGCATCGTTCAGGTCAATGTGCGGGCCTTCGCCCAAACTCTCTATCACCCGCCGCGCAATGCCCAATTCGCAGACTGCCTCCGGTTCCAGGATGCCGCTGCGTAGCCCGTCGTCCAAGTCGCTGGTGTTGTAGGCGATCTCATCCGCCAAGTTACTCAACTGGCACTCCAGCGTGCCCCGCTCGTGCGGGCAATAATTGCGCGCGTCCACCACGTCATACGCGGTATCGTGCTTCACCACCCCCTCGCGCACCTCATAGGTGAGATTCAGTCCGGGATGGTCAGGGTAGCGTTGCTCCAGTTCGGTGATGATGCGATAGGTCTGGCGTTGGTGATCATAGCCGCCATAGTCTTGCATCAGTTCATTGAGCGTCGCCTCGCCCACATGCCCGAAGGGCGGGTGTCCCAGATCATGGGCAAGGCAGATCGCCTCGGTCAGGTCCTCGTTGCATCCCAAGCTGCGCGCCAATGTGCGCCCGATCTGCGCGACCTCGATGCTGTGCGTCAACCGGTTGCGATAATGGTCGCCTTCGGAATACACAAAGACCTGGGTCTTATACTCCAGGCGGCGAAACGCCGTGGTGTGAATGATACGGTCGCGGTCCCGTTGATACGCCGTGCGATAGGGATGCTCCGTCTCGGCATAGTGTCGCCCGCGGCTACGGCTGCTGCGCATGGCAAAGGGGGCGAGGAATTGATCTTCGCGCTGCTCCAAGTCGCTGCGACTCAACATCGTTCAACCTCCTTTTCCGGTCTGCTCCCATGCAGCGCCCGATGTCCCATCCGGTCCCGACCCCACCGCAAAGTAATACCCAAGAGCCTGCGGGACACCACTTGTAGCGTCCTGCTACTGACGATGCCCGTAGCGTTCGCCGCCGTCCACCGTGATCACATCCGCGGTCACATAGTCGGCTTCGATCAAGTATTTCACGGCTTGCGCCACATCCTCCGCCGACCCCCAACGCTTGAGCAAGGCCCGCTCCGCCGCGCGGCGCGTGCTTGCCTCATCATAGTCGGGCGGCGGCAACACCGGACCGGGCGCCACCGCATTGGCACGAATGGTCGGCGCTAACTCTAGCGCGAGTTGCCGGGTAAACGCAAGGAGCGCAGCCTTGCTCACCGAGTGGGCTGTAAAACCGCGCCACGGCTCCCAAGCAGACAGGTCAATGATGTTGACAATCACGCCGCCCCCCCGCGCCAACATCCCCGGCACCAGCGTGTTACACACATAAAACGGCCCGTCAATCGAGATCCCCGTCACCCGGTGCCACGTCGAGAGATCGTCCGTCGGCAGCGTATGCTTCTCAAAGAGGCTGGCGCTGTTGACGATAATGTCTACGCCGCCGAACTCGGCGGTGATCCGATCCGCCATCTGCACCACCTGCGCGTACTCCGCTACGTCACATTGAATCGCCAGACCGCGCACGCCCAGCGCCTCGACTTCCGCCACCGTCTCGCGCGCGGCCGCCGCCGAGCTGAAATAATTCACCGCCACGTTGGCTCCCGCTCGCGCCAACATCATGGTGATGGCTTTGCCCACACGGTGTGCGCCGCCGGTCACCAACGCCGACTTTCCCCGAATCTCCATGCCGCTTCTCCTGTGAACGAACCCAGCCGGCTACCGCCCATGCACGCCGGTGGGAACCCGATAAAGCAAAGAGACGTAGCCTGCTTTCGCTACGTCTCCTGAAGCTCTCACGCCGTTACTGCCGGCGCAGCACACGCCCCTGAGGGGGCTGACCCTGGGCTACTTACGCCCGGACGACAAGGTGCGCGAAATAATATCGTCGAGCATCTCCTCATCGCGCTCGCGCCGGTTGCGCTTGTTCTGCTTCTTGCGATTGACCTTGTACTCCATGCCGCCCGCTTCCATCGCGCGCTTGAAAGCCAATTCCATCGGCGACAAGGTGTCCAGGTCTTCGTCCTCGTCCTCCGGCTCCGGTTCCGGCTCCGGGTCGCGTCGGGAAGGACGACCACCAGTAGGCTCCTGCTGGCGCGGGGGCGGGGGGGGAGCTACCGGCTGCGGTTCGGGTTCCGGCTCCGGGCGCAACCCCTTGAGGCTGAGGTCCACACGACCGCGGCGGCGGCTCAACTCGATGATGCGCGCTTCAATCTCATCACCGACCTTCACCACATCTTCCGGTTTCGCCACATACCCTTCGCTCATCTCACGAATATGCAACAGCGCATCGCGACCGATCCCAATATCCACAAAAGCGCCGTAAGGCATAATGCGGGATACGGTCCCCTTTACAATTTCGCCCTGTTGCAAATCGCGGATGGTCTTGGTGTTGGGGTCAATCAGCGTCAAGCTGATGCGATTGCGTTCGCGGTCCAGCTTTTTGATCCAGGCGGTGACCTGTTGCCCCTCGCTCAGTACATCCGTGACTTTGCCCACACGGCGCACCGACAACTCGGACACATGGATCAACCCGTCGCGGCCCACGCCGATGTCCACGAACGCACCGAAATCGGCAATGCGTTTGACAGTCCCCTCGATCTGTTGACCGACGCTCAGGACGCGCACCTTGCGCCCCGCGCTCTCGCCTGTCGTCCCGCTTCCTTGCTGTGCGCCTGCCGCACCGGCTCCCGGCGCCTGCTCCGCAGCGGTTGCCGGCTGAGTAACGGTGCCTGCCACGCTCTCCGCTGCGACCGGTGCACTCTCGGACGCAGGCACCTGCTCCGCGCGCGGGCTGTCTGCGGCAGCCTCTGCGGTGGCGACCGGCGCTACATCCCCGGCTGCCGCCGCAGACGCCGCCGCCCCCACCTCGGCATTCTCCGCGGCTGCCGCCTTCCCGGCATCCTCCTGATCTGCCACCATCTCAATTCGATCGCTCATGGAATTTTCCTCCCAAAGACTGCCGCACCGGAGATTAGATGCAGCTCCCCCTAATAAGTCCTATGTTGGTATCCAGAGTATACCTTGCAAACGAACCGATGAGCAAAGATGAAGCCCGCTCGTGAACAACGGAACAAAACCACCAACCGCACACTTGGGCTCCCTGCATATCGAGCCTATAATACACCGGCAGCGGGCTATCGGGCGCGACGCTTCCAGGTACAGCGACCTCACGCTCTTTCGTTCTCCAAGCGCTCGCCACAGCTTTGTACAAACTTTCGTCGTCCAGTATAGAGGACGCGGCCTAGAATGGGAGTAGGTGTGAACACAAATCTGAAGTCAACCTATGAGGAATTGCTCGACCGGGCGCGTGAAGTCTCCGACCTGAATAGTGCCGCCGCCGTCTTGTCCTGGGACCAATCCACCTACATGCCGCCTGGTGGTGCACCGGCCCGCGCACGCCAAATTGCGCTGCTCCAACAACTCGCCCATCAACGCGCCACCGATCCCGCGCTCGGTCACTTGCTCGACCGGCTGGAACAAGAAGCCGCCGATTGGGACCCCGACAGCGACCAGGCGGCTATGATTCGCGTTGCCCGCCATGACTATGAGCGCGCCGTGCGTATCCCCAGCGACTTTGTCGCCGAATTCGCCGCGCACACCTCGCACTCCTACCAAGTCTGGACCCAGGCACGACCCGCCAATGACTTCACCGCCGTGCGGCCCTTGCTGGAGCGCACGCTCGAGCTTAGCCGCCGCTATGCGGACTTCTTTCCCGGCTACGACCATCCCGCCGATCCCCTCATCGCCGAGACCGACCTGGGCATGACCGTCGCTACCATTCGTCCCCTCTTTGCCGAGCTGCGCGCCTTCCTGACCCCGCTGGTGCAAGCCATCGTCGCCCGCCCCGCAGCAGACGACTCCTGTCTGCACCAGCACTACCCGGAAGCCGACCAATGGGCCTTCGGCGAAAAGATCATCCGCGACTACGGCTATGACTTCAACCGCGGGCGCCAAGACAAGACCCACCACCCCTTCATGACTCGCTTCAGCGCGGGTGATTGCCGGATCACCACCCGCGTCTATGAAGACTATGTCGCCAGCGCGCTCTTTTCCACGCTGCATGAGGCAGGGCATGCCCTCTACGAGTTGGGCATTGCCCCCGAATACGACGCTACACCCCTGGGGCACGGTACCTCCGCCGGCGTGCACGAAAGCCAGTCCCGCCTGTGGGAAAATGTAGTCGGGCGCAGCCGCGGCTTCTGGGAACATTATTACCCGCAGCTACAGGCTGTCTTCCCCACCCAATTAGGCAATGTCCCCCTAGATACCTTTGTGCGCGCCATCAACAAAGTCAAACCCTCCTTGATCCGCGTCGAAGCCGACGAGGTGACCTACAACTTGCACGTCATCATCCGCTTTGAGCTGGAGTGTGCCCTGCTGGAGGGCAGCGCCACAATCGAGCAACTTCCCCAGCTCTGGCGCCGGATGTACGCCGACTCCCTGGGCGTCGAGCCGCCCGACGACCGCAACGGCGTGCTCCAAGATGTCCACTGGTTTGCCGGACCAATCGGCGGCTCCTTCCAGGGCTATACCCTGGGCAACATCCTTGCCGGTCAGTTCTATGCCGCCGCGCTGACAGCGCACCCGACCATCCCCGCCGAGATCAGCCGGGGGCGCTTCGACACGCTGCACACTTGGCTGCGCGAAAATATCTACCGCCACGGGCGCAAATACACCACCGCCCAGTTGGTTGAGCGCATCACCGGCGGCCCGATCCGCCTGGCTCCCTACCAGGAATATCTCACGCGCAAGTACAGCGCGCTCTATGACCTATAGACACTGTCGTCCGCTTCATCCCGCGCACCGGCCCGCCCTCTCTTGGCAGGCCGGTGTGTTGTTGCGAATCGCTTGATCGCGTTCACAAGTTGAACCGAATATTGAGGATATCTCCGTCCTGGACCACATACTCCTTGCCCTCCAGCCGGAGTTTGCCGTGCTTGCGCGCCTCCGCCAAGCTCCCCAGGGCAATCAGGTCCACATAGGCGATGGTCTCGGCGCGGATAAAGCCCTTCTGCAAATCCGAATGAATCACCCCTGCAGCAACCGGCGCCACAGTCCCACGTGGAATCGTCCACGCGCGGACCTCATCTTCACCCACCGTGAAGAAGCTCTCCAGCCCCAACATCTCATAACAAAAGCGAATGGCACGGTTGAGACCCGGCTCGCTGATCCCAAAATCGGCCAAAAACTCGCGTGCCTCCTGGGGGTCCATTTGGGCAATCTCCGCCTCCAACTTGCCGCGCAACAGGAAGGTACGCTCATCCAGAATGGCGGCAAAGTCGGCTTCGTTGGCAGTATCCCCTGCGTTCACCACGCGCAGCAACGGTTTGAGCGAGAGCAATCCGAAGCCGCCCAGCATCTTGCGTTCCTCGTCGGTCAAGGCGACCGTGCGCAGCGCTTCCTCGCGGTCCAGCACCGCCATCAGCCGCTGCATTAGTTCCTCTTCCTGGGCCATGCGCTTGCGCTCCTCCGGCGTGCCGCGCATCTTCATTCCCTTGAGGCGCTCCAGCCGCCGATCCACAATGGTCATGTCGTTGAGGAT
>CAKZVN010000263.1 GCA_937922105.1 uncultured Litorilinea sp. | reverse complement strand
CACTGCGCTCAGGGCGGACAGTTACGCCCAGCATGACCATTTTCGACACTTGGCGATCAGATCACTTAGCGATTGCTGAGCGCGCGTACCATTTAGCGCGGCGGGCGCGTCACTTGCAACTCGTTGACGATGCCGGCGTACTTTAGCCCCGTCTTGGTCAGCGCGCTGCGCACCACGCCCTCAATGCGATCTTTCTCCTGGGCCTTGTGGACCACACCGCTAATCTTAATCACACCCTTTTCGCTGGTGACTACCAGCCCGTCGCTTTCGTGGATCAACGGGTCGGAATTGATGGCAGTCTCTGCCTGTGCCACCAGTTGGCGGTCGTTATAGCCGCCCCCAAAAATCTTCGCAAGAAACCCCATAAAATCTCCTCCTGTGCATCTCGTAGCAACACTCGCCGAAAAGCTCGCACGCTCACAACACAGACATCCTGCGGGGTAGCGATGGGTGCGCCCGGAAATGTGCCGGGCCAAAGGAAACGGACCTGTCGCCAATGGTTTGTCTCGCCGATAGCCCTCCTGATCTGAATACGAAGATGCCGGCGCGGTCTGAAGACAAGAGCGCGAACCGCGGCGCTTACTCCTCCAAGCGGAAACCGATGCGCACGGTGACTTGCCACTGGGCGATCTTGCCCTCTTCAATGGCACCGCGCGTTTCCACCACCTCGAACCAGCGCATCTGGCGCACAGTTTTGGCTGCACGCGCCAAGGCGTTGCGGACCGCATCGTCGGACGAAATTGCCGACGTACCGGTTAACTCGATGATTTTGTAGACCGCGTCGTTCATGCCGCGCCGCTTCCTTTCCGGACGACGGCCCGAACGGCGCCGGGCCGCGTCCATTCTCGTCGCCGAAACACCAAGCAACTACCCCAAGAACTTGTACGCCTGCACCGGCGCACCCGCCGAGAGAGGCGTTGTGCCGGAGACCGGTCCCCGAGTCGGTTGGGATGTCGTAGCTGGTATGATACCACAAGTTGTAGCAAAGCGCGCGCAACCTGTCAACCGGGCGGGCGTCCCTGGGAATGGCACGGCCCCACCTACCACTCGCACGTAATTTGACAGCGGCGCGAATCGGTCTTAAACTCAGCAACCGTACTTACCGACCGGCTCTGTGCTTGTCCCCAACCGGTCGGCAGTGTTGACAGGTAAGGCCGGGTATGCTGATGGTCCTCGTATGCCCGTGTGCCCTTACCGGCTGTGCAACCGGGCGCGCGCCGGCAACAGCGCCGCACGTCCGGGTCAATTGATGGGCGGGAGCCACCCCCTTGTGGCATTCACCATCCGGCATGGAGTCGCACGCACCGATGTCCCAACCCAACCGACAGGCGGCCGTGGTCCTGCGGGACCTGGTCAAGGAGTATGTCGATCCCAACGGTGAGATCGTCACCGCGGTCAATTCAATCAACCTCACTATTTATGACGAGGAGTTCTTCTCTCTCCTCGGCCCCAGCGGCTGTGGCAAGACCACCACGCTGCGCATGATCGCTGGACTGGAGATCCCCACGCGCGGCAGCATCACCCTCTTCGACGAGGACGTGACTGACCGCCCCGCTTACAAGCGCCCGGTCAACACCGTCTTTCAACGCTATGCCCTCTTTCCCCATATGAACGTGCGTGACAACGTGAGCTTTGGTCTGCGCATGCAGCGCGTGCCCAAAAGCGAGATTGACGACCGCGTCCAAGAGGTGTTGCGGCTGGTGCGCTTGGAGCGCATGGGGGACCGGCGTCCCTCCCAGCTTTCCGGCGGGCAGCAACAGCGCGTGGCGCTGGCGCGCGCGCTCGTCAACAACCCCGAAGTCCTCTTGCTGGATGAACCGCTGGGCGCGCTGGACCTGAAACTGCGCCAGGCGATGCAGGAGGAACTCAAGCGCATCCAACGCGAAGTGGGCATTTGCTTCATCTATGTCACCCACGACCAGGAAGAAGCCCTTACCATGTCCGACCGCATTGCGGTCATGAACGAGGGCAACATCCTCCAGGTGGACACACCCTACGATCTCTACGAGGAACCGAAGACGCGCTTTGTCGCCGATTTTATTGGTGAGACCAACTTTCTGGTGGGCACCGTCCTGGAAAACGACCCGGAGTTGACCCACGTCCGCCTGGACAGCGACCAGATCGCACATGTGACCAACGAGGGCAAGCACTATCCTGTGGGCGAGCGGGTGACGCTGGCGATTCGCCCGGAGAAGATCTTCTTGGGCGCAGGCACACCGCCCGACGTGCGTAATGTCTTCACCGGCACGGTCAGGAACATTGTCTATTTCGGCACCGATACGTATTACGATGTGGAATTGCCGGGCGGCGTGCGCATCACGGCGCGGCAACAAAACCAAGACTACACCGGTACCGCGGCGGTGGTTGCCGTGAACGACGCAGTCTATGTTGCCTGGCGCTCCCACAACGCCAGCCTGCTCACGGAATAGGGCGCGACCATGGCGACACCCTCGGCACCGTTGCGAAAACAAGACCGGCTCCAGTTGGGTATCCTGGTCGGCCCCACCGCGCTCTATCTGCTGATCTTCTTCGTGTTGCCGCTGCTGATCGTGGTGATCTACAGCTTTTTGCGCCGCGGCATCTACGGGCAGTTGATTTGGGAGTTCAATCTCGACAACTATGTGCGCGTCTTCGACCGCCTCTACCTCATCATCCTCTGGCGCAGCCTGCTCTTTGCCCTGGGCACCACCCTGATTTGTCTGTTGGTGAGCTTTCCCTTCGCCTATTACCTGGCGCGCTTGGAAAACAAGCGGCTGCGTAATCTGCTGTTGATCCTGGTCATGGTTCCCTTTTGGACCAACTTCCTGGTGCGGACCTACGCCTGGCGTGTGATTCTGGGCACGGACGGACCGATCAATGGTTTCTTGTTGTGGACCGGCGTGATCCGTGAGCCGTTGCCTCTCATCTTCAACGACGGCGCGGTGATGGTGGGCCTGGTCTACGGCTATCTACCCTTTATGGTCTTGCCCCTCTTTGCCGCTATTGATCGCATTGATTTTAGCCTGATGGAGGCCGCGCACGATCTCTATGCCAACGGTGCGCGTGCCTTTTTGCATGTGCTGTTGCCGCTGAGCATGCCCGGCATCATTGCAGGCAGCATCCTGGTCTTCATCCCCACGTTGGGCGCGTTCGTCACGCCCGACTTGTTGGGCGGCGCCAGGACGGTGATGATCGGCAATCTGATCCAAAGCCAATTCCTCACCGCGCGCGATTGGCCGTTCGGCTCGGCCTTTAGCGTGCTGTTGATGGTGGCTGTGTTGGGCGCAACCCTGATCTACTTCCGCAAAGGAGGGCGCACCTTATGAGCACCGCCGCCTTGCCCAACACCGCGACTGCCTCCCCGCGTACCTTGCGTCGCCGGCGTAGCCTGACCGAGCGTCTGCTCATCGGTAACGCCTGGCTCGTCTATGTCTTCTTCTACGCGCCCATTCTGGTGCTGGTCATCTTCAGTTTCAACAGCGGGCGCTTCGTCAGCCGGTGGGAAGGCTTCAGCCTGGATTGGTATATCCGGCTCTTCCAAAACGATGCCATCGGCTTGGCCTTGCGCAACAGTCTGATCGTCGCCGGGGCGAGCACCGTGATCAGCACCATCTTGGCAACGCTGGTTGCGGTGGGTATGGAGCGCTTCGACTTTCGCGGCAAAACTGTGCTGGACAGCGTGCTCTATCTGCCCATCATCATTCCCGACATCGCGATGGCGGTCCTGTTGCTGCTCTTC
>CAKZVN010000262.1 GCA_937922105.1 uncultured Litorilinea sp. | reverse complement strand
CAACGACTTGGCCGCGGCCGAGGACCTCTTGCACACCGAAGCCGGTGGGCGCTTACCCGGCGCGGACCCGGACATGGTGAGCGCACGGGCACGCGAGCGGGGTCGCGACCAACTGGGCACGCTGGGCGCGGGCAACCATTTTCTGGAGGTGGACCGCGTCGCCGCCATCTATGACGAAGAGGCTGCCGAGGCGTTTGGCCTGCGCGAGGGCCAAGTAACGGTCTTGATTCACTGCGGCTCGCGCGGCTTGGGCCATCAAATCTGCACCGAGTATGTGCGCGATTTCCAAAAGGTCTTGGCGCGCTACAAAATTCAATTGCCCGACCGCGAGTTGGTCTGCGCGCCGCAAAACTCGCCCGAAGGCACCGCCTACTTAGCAGCCATGCAGGCCGCGGCCAACTTCGCCTTTGCCAACCGCCAGGTCTTGGCGATGTTGGCGCGCGAGAGCTTCGAGCAGGTATTGGCCCCCGCCGGTCTGTCGCCCCATTTGCGCCAGGTCTACGACGTAGCCCACAACATCGGCAAGATCGAGACTCACACGGTGAACGGGCGCCAGATGGAGGTCTGCGTCCATCGCAAAGGCGCGACGCGCGCCTTCCCACCCCACCATCACGAAATTCCCGCCGCCTATCGCGCGGTGGGTCAGCCGGTCTTGGTCCCCGGTTCGATGGGCACGGCGAGCTATGTCTTGGCAGGGACGGAAGGCGCCATGCAGCAGACCTTCGGCTCCACCTGCCACGGCGCGGGGCGCATGTTGAGCCGCACCGCAGCCAAGAAGCAGGTGCGCGGGGAGACGCTCAAACAAGAGCTAAACCGCCGGGGAATTCGCATCCGCGCCGGGAGCATGGCAGGCCTGGCGGAAGAAGCGCCGCTGGCTTATAAGCAAGTGGAGGAAGTGATCCGCGTGGTGGAAGGGGCGGGCATCGCACGCGCGGTGGCTCGTCTGGAGCCGATGGCGGTAATCAAGGGCTAAGCGCGCACACGCGGCGGCCCGGTTGGTCAAATCGCCGAATTAGGCTACACTCTACCTATCCACCACGTTCAGCGCCGGTCCGTCCGGCACAAATGCAGTCTGTTCGCATCGAAGGAGGTCTATCCCATGTTGTTGCCAAAGTTCGGCCCGGTTGAGTTGTTGTTGATTTTGGTCATCGTGACCATGTTGTTCGGCGTGGGCAAGTTGCCCGAGGTCTTCGGCGCGGTCGGGCGCGGGGTGCGCGAATTCCGCAAGAACGCCCAGAACGACGGCGAAAGCAAGCAGGACGAATCCGACGAGACGCAGGACGCGGACGCGCCGTCCAAGACCAAGCCCGCCTAACCCGCCCGCGCCGGGCCGATTTCAGTTGGGGCCAATCGTCGTGCTGAGCGCCGCAAGGCATCCCCTGCAGTGAGCCGGGACCCTTCACCTCGTTCAGGGTGACGCTGTTTAGGGTGACAGTAGTACCCCAAACTTGAAACACACCCCGCTCGACCCTGCGCGCCTGCTTGGCTTGGGCGCGGTTCTCTCCAGCAAATCGAGACTGCCACTGCGCAGAGTGGCAGTCTGTTTGCGTACTTGGTTTCCCCGCGGTTGTGCTTTGCCTGCTTATTCCTCGCCCGGATAGCGTAGGCCCCACTGCTCGCGCAGCCGGTCCAGCGTCTCCATGACGGCGATTGTCTCATCCAGCGGCATGATGGGGCTTTCGGTCATGCCTGCGCGCACGCAGCGCCCCACCTCGGCGGCTTCGTAGTTGTAGCCGTTGCCGGTATACGGTCGCTCGATCACCTGTTCGTCCGCGCCCGTGCGCCGGATGGTCATGCGCTCCCCGCGCCACCAGGGGCTGTGAATGCGAATAGAGCCTTCGGTTCCCGCCACAAGCGCCTCTTGGGGCGTATTGGTGCGAATGGCGCTGCTGAGCACCGCCAACTGCCCGCCGTCATAGCCCAGCACGTAGGCCGACTGTTCGTCCACGCCGGTTGCGCCCAACTCCGCCAACCCGGTGACGTGTACCGGTGCGCCGAAGAGCATGTGGGCTAGCGAGACGGTGTAGACGCCCACATCCAGCAACGCGCCGCCGCCCAGCGCCGGGTCAAAGAGCCTGCCCTGGGGATTGAAGCCGGTGCGGAAGCCGAAGTCGGCTTGGAGCAAACGCAATTCGCCGATAGCCTGTTCCGCCAGCAGGCGGCGCAACTCCACAAAGAGCGGCAGAAAGCGCGTCCACATGGCTTCCATGAGAAAGACCCCGCGGTGCCGCGCCTGGGCGACCGCGGCGCGCGCCTGGGCCGCGTTGAGCGTGAAGGGCTTTTCGCACAGCACGGCTTTGCCCGCTTCGATGCAGGCGAGCATGTTCTCATAGTGCAACGAATGGGGCGTCGCAATGTAGACTGCGTCCACTTCCGGGTCGGCAAGCAGCGCGGCATAGGACGCGTAGCGGCGCGGCACGGCGAAGCGGTCGGCAAAGGCGTCGGCTTGGCTGCGCGAACCGACCGCCACCAAAGCGGCGTCCTCCAGCGCAGCCAGTCCGGTCGCAAATTTGGCGGCAATGCTACCCGTGCCCAAAATTCCCCAGCGCACGGGCCGGGTGGGTGGTGTGGTTGCCAT
>CAKZVN010000261.1 GCA_937922105.1 uncultured Litorilinea sp. | reverse complement strand
CCGCCGCCCAACGTCACCGGCGCGCTCCACCTGGGTCATGCCATCACCAATGCCATCGAGGACATGCTCATCCGTTATCACCGCATGGTCGGACATCCGACCCTCTGGGTTCCCGGCACCGACCACGCCGGCATCGCCACTCAGAACGTGGTGGAGCGTGCCTTACAGCAGCAAGGGCGCACCCGCCAGGAAATGGGGCGCGAGGCCTTTGTGAAAGAAGTCTGGAAGTGGAAAGACGAATACCACGCCCGCATCTCCGCACAACAACGGCGCATGGGCCTTTCCTGTGACTGGACGCGCGAGCGCTTCACCCTGGACGACGGCCTCAGCGACGCCGTGCTCGACACTTTCATCCGGCTCTACAAAGAGGGCTTAATCTACCGCGCCAACTACTTGGTCAATTGGTGTCCGCGCTGCACCAGCGCCATCAGCGACCTGGAAGTCGAATACGAGGAAGTCAACGGCAAGTTCTATACCTTCCGCTATCCCCTGGAGGAAGGCGGCTTCCTGGAGGTCGGCACCACCCGTCCCGAAACCATTCTCGGCGATACCGCGGTTGCGGTTCACCCGGACGACGAACGCTACAAACACCTAGTGGGCAAAACCGCGCGCGTGCCCATACTGGGCCGCGCCATTCCCATCATCGCCGACGACTACGTGGACCCCACCTTCGGTACAGGCGCGCTCAAGGTCACCCCCGGTCACGACCCCAACGACTACGAGATCGGCAAGCGCCACCATCTGCCCATGATCAACATCATGGAGCGCGACGCCACCCTCAACGACGAAGCCGGCCCCTACGCCGGCTTGGACCGCTTCGAGGCGCGCGCCAAGCTCTGGGCGGACATGGAAGCCGCCGGTTTGACCGTGCGCGTCGAAGAGCGCGCCCACCAAGTCGGTCATTGCCAGCGCTGTCATACCGTGGTCGAGCCGCTGCTCAGCGAGCAGTGGTGGGTCAAAACCCAGCCGCTTGCCGAGCCGTCCATTGCCGCGGTCCGCAACGGTGACATCCGCATTGTGCCGTCGCGCTTCGAGCGCACCTACTTCCACTGGATGGAAAACATCCGCGATTGGTGCATCAGCCGCCAGCTCTGGTGGGGCCATCGCATCCCCATCTACTACGGGCCGGACGGTCACCCCTTCGCCGCGCGCAGCAAAAGCGAGGCCCAAGAGCAAGCCATCGCCCACTATGGCGAAGCCGTCCAACTCGAACAAGACCCCGACGTGCTGGACACTTGGTTCAGCAGCGGCTTATGGCCCTTCAGCACCCTCGGCTGGCCCGACGACACCGACGACCTGGAAACCTACTATCCCACCACCGTGCTGGAAACGGGCTACGACATCCTCTTCTTCTGGGTGGCGCGCATGATCATGCTCGGCCTCAAGTGCACAGGCAAAGTCCCCTTCGAGGTCGTCTACTTGCACGGGCTGGTGCGCGACGAGCAAGGTCGCAAAATGAGCAAGAGTCTCGGCAACGCCCTGGACCCGTTGGACCTCATCCAAGAGTATGGGTGGGATGCCCTGCGCTTCAGCCTGCTCACGGGCAGCACCCCCGGCAACGACATGAAGATGAGTATCCAGCGCATCGAGGGCAACCGCAACTTCGCCAACAAGGTCTGGAACGCCGCCCGCTTCGTGATCCTCAACCTCCAGGATCGTGAGTTGCCCACCGACGGGCACGCCGACCCCTTCAATGTCAGCTACGCGCTGCCGGAGCCGTCCGCGTTGTCCTTGCCCGACCGCTGGATTCTCAGCCGCCTGCAAACCGTGCAGCAAGAGACCACGCGGCTCATCCAAAGCTACCAACTGGGCGAAGCAGGGCGCCAATTGTACGAATTCCTCTGGAGCGAGTTCTGCGACTGGTACATCGAAGCTGCCAAAGTGCGCCTCTACGACGGCACCGCCGCCGAAGCGCAAGCCACCGCCCAGGTTCTCGCCTACGTGCTGGAGCAGAGCCTGCGCCTGCTCCATCCGTACATGCCCTTTGTCACCGAAACCATTTGGCAAAACCTGCCGGGGCTTGCCACGGATCAACGCGCGCTCATCATCTCGCGCTGGCCCCAGATTGACGGCTGGAATGACCCCGACAGCGAGGTCGCCTTCACACGCGTCCAAGACGTAGTGCGCGCCATCCGCAACGCCCGCAGCGAATACAACGTGGAACCGGCCCGACGCATCGCGGCCCATCTCAGCGCCGGCGAGCATCACGCGCTGTTCATCGAGAGTCTCCCCCTCTTGGTCGCGCTGGCTCGCCTGGACCCGGCCCAAGTGACGATTGCCGCCGACTTGCCCGCGCCCGACAAGGCTGTCACCCTCGCTGTGGGCGGCATGGCGGTCTATCTCCCCCTTGCCGGTCTGGTTGATCTGCAAGCCGAGCGCGCCCGTCTGCAAAAAGAAATAGACAACCTGGACAAGCAACTCGCCCGCATCGGCGGTCTGCTCAACAACGCCGGTTTCGTTGCCAAAGCGCCCGCCGACGTCATCGAGCGCGAGCGCGCCAAGCAAGCCGAATTGGAAGCCCGGCGCGCCCAGCTCACCGAGCGGCTCAACGCCCTCTAAACCCCGCAACTCTGATCCCGCCCGGGGCCGGAACTCACCCATCCGGCCCCATTCTATTTTCCACACACAGCTTGCACTAAGATTTGTGAAACTTACCACAAACATTACAATAGACGCTACGATCCAAACCAGATCGCGACGACCTCACCCTCCCTCCCCAAACGGGCAGGGCAAAGTGCCGAAAATTTGTGATAATTTTGACAAGCCAGGGGCCGTATGCTATAGTCCCAACCCAATTGGAGCCGGTATCACAGAAAAAAACCGGAGCGACCCAGACCCGGTCACGCCGCTCGACCGTTGCTTGACCGAGCCACCGTACGCAACCGACGCAGTAATCCCTGGTGTTGGACCGTAGTCGGAAGGAGAAACCACCCAGATGGCGGAAAAGATTTCCGAACTCACCGGCGAAGCACGCGCCAAGCGTATCGCCGAGTTGAAGGCTAAAATGCAGGCAGCCGCCGTCAAGGCCAAGGCCGCCCACGCCGCTGCGGCGGGTGCCCCGGCTGCGTCGAAGCCTGCCAAAGCCGCCGAGACTGCACCGGCCCAGGCCGAGCCGCCGGCCCAAGCCGCAGTCGCCGTTGCCGAGAAACCCGCCGCCCCCAAACCGGCACGGACCGAAACACGCGCCGAAGCGCCGGCAACCAATGGCGCCGCCGCAGCAGCCAAACCCGTCCCCAAGCCCGCGCCCAAACCGGCCCCCAAACCCAAAGAGGAGGCCGAACCGGTTGCCGCCGGTCCTTCCGTGGAAGAGATGAACCGCCGCGAGTTCCTGACCTATGCTTGGGGCGCGGCGCTCGGCTTGCTCACCCTCCAGGCAGGCGTTGCCTCTTTCCTGTTCATGTACCCGCGCTTCCGCGCGGGCGAATTCGGCGGCAAGTTCTTCCTCAGCCCCGGTGAAGTACCCGGACCCGGTCTGCCGCCGGTTGCCGTCACCGACGGCAAATTCTGGCTGGTCACCACCGACGAAGGCGAGCCGAAGGCACTCTACATGGTCTGCACCCATTTGGGTTGTCTCTACAAGTGGGAGTCCTCCAACAACCGCTTTGAGTGCCCCTGCCACGGCTCCAAGTTTACGCATGACGGCCACTTCATTGAAGGCCCGGCCCCGCGCTCGCTGGACTATTTCGAGCTGACCATCGAGGACAACCAAGTTGTCGTTGACACAGGCCGCCGCATTCAGGGCGCTCCGGCCGCCGAGTCCCCGGCGCGCGTTGTCCTATAGACCGCACCCTTCCCTTGCGTTGAATCGCTGCCGCTTGGCCGGTTTCCGCGTCGCCACACAGACCGGATACGCGCACAGCACAGCGTGGTTTCGGCTTCTTGACACTAGGTAGCGCAAGAAACGGAGTTCCAATGGCTGTACAACCAGAAGTGCGGAACAAAGGATTGCTCAGCACCATCGCCGGCCTAGCCGACGACACCTTTACCCGCATCACGGCAGGGATCAGCGCCGGCGAGTTCCGGCGCATGTTGCGCGGCGAGCTGCCCGGTCGTCCCAATCCGCGGCTCAAACCCCATTCGGAAGCGTTCCTGCTTCACATCAAACCGACTTACTATCACGAAAGCGTCACCCGCTTCACCCACACCTTCCGCCTGGGCCTTCTCTCCACCTATCTCTTCTTTGTGGAGACCATCACCGGCATCTTCTTGATGATCTGGTATGCGCCCTCGCCGGAACGCGCCTACGACGACATGATCCGCCTGCTCAGCAACGTGCCCTTCGGCCAATTCATGCGCGACATGCACCGCCTGGGCGCTGAGCTGATGGTCGCTGTCGTCACACTCCACATGGTCAGAACGTATCTGACCGGCAGCTACAAAGCCCCGCGCCAATTCACTTGGTTCACCGGTGTCGTCCTGTTGGTATTGACGCTCTTCCTGAGCTTCTCCGGCTACCTCCTGCCGTGGGACCAGCTCGCCTTCTGGGCCGTCACCATCGGCACCTCCATGGCGGAAGCCGTCCCGCCCGCCATTGTGGGTGAAACGGTGAACCTACTCGCCCGCGGCGCGCCCGACATCGGCGCCAACGGTCTCCTGCGCTTCTACCTGCTACACGTTCTCTTCTTGCCTTTGCTGCTGATCCTCTTCTTCTTCGTGCATTACTACAAGGTCGTGCACTTCGGCATCAGCCTGCCTGCCAACGAGGAAGAAGTCGGCCAAGACACCGCCAACAAGGTTCCCGCCGACCGCCGCGTCTACTTCCTGCCCGACGTCTTCCTTGACGAAACGGCCTTCCTCTTGGCCTTCACCACCATCATGGTCGTCGTCACGGCGTTCTTCTTCCAGGCCCCCCTGGAGTCCATTGCCAACCCACAATCCACACCGCTGCATACCGTGGCGCCGTGGTACTTCTACTGGCTCCAAGGTCTGCTGAAGATTGCCGACAAAACCATCGCCGGCGTCATCGTGCCGGGTGTGCTGCTCGTCCTGCTTGCCGCCATCCCCTACCTGGACTTCAACCCCAGCCGCCGCGCCAAGGATCGCCGCGTCGCCATCATCAGCGGGATCGTCGCCGGTGTGGTCATGATCATCCTCAGCTGGATGGGCACCCCCTACTACGCCGTCCAGGGTGCACCCGCGGTGGAAATCGTCCAAGAGTTGATGCCCGAAGAAGGCGCAGGCCATGTGCGCGAGATGGGCTACAAGCACTTGCCCGTCGGCGTCTATGACACGCGCGAAGAGCTACACACCAACGATCCCCACTTCGACCATCTGTTGCACGAATTCAAAGCCGCCATTGCGCGCTACCAAGAAAGCGATCCAGACTTCAACCACGCCTACGGTGTGTTGCGCATCACCCAAGACCAGCACCAGCTCAAGAAAATCAGCTGGCAAATCGTCTGGCTCAATTCGCAAGGCAGGACAGAAGTCTTCAACCGTGACTTCTATCTCCACGCAAACTCCCTCTACTGGGAGCAGTATGGTCTCAAGGACTTCAGCTACCTCCAGGCTGGACGGGAGTAGGAGAACCGCATGGAAAAGCCGTGGTATAGCATCTTCTATATCAAGTCCCCCATTCTCAAGATTCTGATCGGCATTGCCTCCGTCTTGATCGCCATCGTGGTCCTCGGCCTGCTCTTTGTCTTCGAGGAGCCACGCATGGCGGCCCAGACCGCCAGCTGGGAAGGTCGCAGCATCGAGACCGGCGCCGCGCTCTATGCCAACAACTGTGCCAGTTGCCACGGCATCAACGGCCAAGGCGGCTCCGGCCCGGCCCTGCATAGCCGCTACTTCTTCACCCAGCGCATCTACTGGCGCGACC
>CAKZVN010000260.1 GCA_937922105.1 uncultured Litorilinea sp. | reverse complement strand
TTCGCTCACCGGGCCGCTCGCAATGCGGCGCACATTGAGCAACGTCACCCAGTCGAAGTATTCGGGCACGGTCTGCAAGTCGTGGTGCACCACCACCACCGTCTTGCCCGCCGCACGCAGTTGCTTGAGCAAGTCCACGATGGCGCGCTCGGTCATGGCGTCCACGCCCTGGAACGGCTCGTCCATCAAGTAGACCTGCGCGTCCTGAGCCAGCGCACGCGCCAAAAAGACGCGCTGCTGTTGTCCCCCGGAAAGGCGGGAGATCTGGCGCCGGGCATAGTCCGCCATGCCCACCTGTTCCAGCGCAGCCAGCGCTTGCTCCTGTTCACGACGACCGGGCCGACGCAGCCACCCCAGCGCGCCATAGCGCCCCATCATCACCACGTCCAACACCGTGGTGGGAAAGTCCCAGTCCACACTGCCGCGCTGGGGCACGTAGCCCACCAAGCGCCGCTGCTCGCCATAGGGCCGCCCGTAGATGAGCACTTGGCCCCCGGCAATCGGCGTCAAGCCTAGGATGGCTTTGATCAGCGTGGTCTTGCCCGCGCCGTTGGGGCCGACCACCGCCATCAACGTACCGGGCGGCACCGTCACATCCACATCCCACAGCACAGGGTGGTCGCCATAGGCGACGGTGAGGTCAGTGACTTCGATAGCAGGCACGCGTACAGACGCCGGATCACTGGTGTTCATGGTCTCTACTCCTGGCTCGCCTCGTGGAGCGCGGCGACGATGGTGGTCATGTTGTGGCGCATCATGCCGATATAAGTTCCGCCCGGCGAATCGGCGTCGCCCAGTGCGTCGGAGTATAGTTCACCGCCGATGGCAACCTGGAAGCCGCGCGCCGCAACCGCCGCCTGCAAGGCTTCGATGGTCCGCACCGGCACCGAGGTCTCCACAAAGATGGCAGGGATGCGCCGCGCTACGATGAACTCAGCCAACTCGCGCACATCGGCGGCGCCCGCCTCGCTTGCGGTGCTGATCCCCTGTAAACCGTGCACCTCGAAGCCGTAGGCGCGACCGAAGTAGTGAAAGGCATCATGCGCAGTGATGAGAACCCGGCGCTCGGCAGGCACGGTCGCAGCCAGCGCCAGCAGCTCTTCATGCAAAGCCGCCAACTCTTGGACATACGCCGCGGCATTGGCCCGATAGCTTTCGGCGTGCTCCGGGTCCGCGGCGATATAAGCGTCACGGATGGCATGAACCGCCTCGATCCAGAGCGTCACATCGAACCAGACGTGTGGGTCGAACTGGTCTTCATACTCGTCCCAGGCCAACAGCCGGGCCGGCTCAATGGCTTCGGCGACCGCGAGCACCGGCTTGCGCTGCCCGATCTGCGCCAAGACTTGGGCCAGTTGGGCTTCCAAAAACAGCCCGTTATAAAAGATCAGATCGGCTTGTTGCAGACGGCTGACATCCCCTTCGGAGGCGACATAGAGGTGTGGATCAATGCCCGGCCCCATGAGCGCAGTGACTCGCACACGCTCACCGCCGACCCGCGCCGCAGCGTCGGCGACTTGTCCGGTGGTGGCGACGACACGCAGCCGCCCATCGACAGGCGCGGATTGGGCAGTTCCGCAGGCAGCAAGCGTTGCGCCCAAGATCACAAGCGCAAGAAGTAGTGAAAGTACACGGAGTAACATGGCAACGTACCTCGGATCGATCTAGAATCGCTATGCGCCTAAGACATAAGTTAGCTGCAACTAATTACCATGTCAATGGTAGCCCAACCCGTGCCGGGTGTCAATTCACCAAGCGGGCGGCAAGCGGACGCACCGATGCACCGACCAATGCAAAACGGCGCAAGGCGCATCCCCATGTGCAGGAATGACCTTGCGCCGCAGCGGACGAACTGCGCTGCGCGCCGTCTACTCGATGTTTACATAGCCGCGTGTATAAACAGCAAGCGCGGTCTCGTCCAGCTCGCAGCCCAATCCTGGGCGCATGGGCGTCGGCGTGCATCCGCCCTGGAAGCGAATCGGCTCGCGGATCAGATCATCCTCACGCGTCCAGCTACCCACAAAATCGGACGCCATGGTGCAGTTGGGAGTCGCCGCAGCCGCGTGAATGTAAGCCGTTTCCAGGATACCCAAGTCGTTGCCGGAGCCATGCCAGCACGCTAGCCCTGCCGCTGCGGCGACCGCTGCCGCGCGCTGGAATCCCACCAGGCTACCGCCCAGGTTCACACAATCCAGCACGCCTGCCTTCAGCCCGCGCAGGACCGCAGCCCCATCCCCCACATGCATACAGAGCGGCTGGCGGATTGCCGCGTGAATGCGGATATACCCCTCCAAATCGCTTTTGGGGATGGGGTCCTCGAAGACCTCCACATTGCCCAGCGGCTCCAGTTCGTGGGCGAGGGCAATCGTCTGCTCCGCGGTATAGAAGCGCTCGTTGGGGTCCACCGTCACCTTAAAGTCGGGACCGGCTTCGTCCAAAATGGCTTGCAGCCGCGCCACCATCGGCTCCTCCAGGCGACACTTGATCTTGACGCCCTGAAAGCCCTGCTCCAGCGCCCAGGCGACGCTGCGCCGGCCTGCCTCCGGGGTTTGGTGGCCGATCCAGAAGTCGGCGCGCACCCGGTCGCGCACCGCGCCGCCCAACAGCGCATGGACCGGCACCCCGCGCAGTCGCCCTACCAAGTCAAAAACTGCGATCTCCAGCGCATTGTACGCCGGTCCTGTGCCCACTTCGCTGACGCGCTCGCGGTGCGCCAGCGAGTCGGCGTAGATGTCCTGCAGCACGATGGTCTCCGGGTCGCGGCCCAGCAAACGGCGCACCCCCGCAATCACCTCGTCCACACTGACGCCCCGATCGGTCTCGCCCAACCCGACCAATTCGGTATCGGTGCGCAGGCGGATAATCTGCTTGGGAACCTGGTCCCAACCGGTTTCGGGAACCCACTCGGGGCTATGCACGCGACCGGGAATGGTGGGAACCACCACGGTCCAAACATCGGCGCCGGTGATGCGCATGGGCGTTCATCTCCTTGTGGTACAGGGTTCGGTTGTTGGGGGAGTTTGCATCTGCTGGGCGGCGCGTGTCCGGTCCGCCCGCGCAGCCATCAAGCGCCGGGGGCAGGGACAGGCTCCGGCGCCGCTGCCGTCGTGACGGCGGCGTCTATGTCCAGGGAATTGCCGTTGCGGTCCCGGTATTCCTGACCCACGATCAGCCCATCGGCGATATGAATGGTGCGGCGCACCCGGTGGGCCAATTCCTCGTCGTGGGTCACCATGAGGATGGTCTTGCCCTGCTCCACCATGCGCTCGAAGAGGTGGAAGACCGCGTCCGCGGTGCGCGAGTCCAAGTTGCCGGTCGGCTCATCCGCCACCAGCAGCGGCGGGTCGTTGGCAAGGGCACGGGCAATGGCGACGCGCTGTTGTTGCCCGCCGGAGACCTCATTGGGCAGTTTGTAGGCTTGGTCAGCCATCTCCACCTGCTCCAGCAAATGCAGCGCGCGCGCCTCGCGCTCGCTGGGCTTGAACATGTTGCAAAAGTCCATGGGCAACATGACGTTTTCCACACAGGTGAGCATGGGCAACAGCTGGAAGAACTGGAAGATGATGCCCACCGTGCGCCCGCGCCATTCCGCCATCGGCCCCTCCTCCAACTTGTGGATGGCGGTATTGCCTACGTAGATTTCGCCGGAGGTGGGCCGGTCAATGCCGGTGATCATGTTGATCAAGGTGGATTTGCCGGAGCCGGACTTGCCCATGACCGAGACAAACTCGCCCATCCCGATGGTCAAGTCAATGCCGCGCAGGGCCAAAAATTCACCCGCAGGCGTCTGATAGGCCTTGACCACCCGGTTGAGCCGGATCAGCGCGGTGTCGCTGGTCCCGTTGCCGTTCCGACCGCCGGGACTGGTTTGACCGTTGCGGCCGTTGGGGCTGCGATTATTCATAGCTGAGTACCTCCCGCACCGTCAGCCGGGACGCATGGCGCGCCGGCATAAAGCTGGCGAAAAATGCCAGCAGCAACACGATCCCCAACCAGAGCAGCGCGCCCCCTGTGGAGAAGATAAAGCTGGGGGAGGCCTGCAACATGATTTGCCCCACCGTATCGGTGAGGACGCGGCTGGTGGGCAACGCTACCAGCCCCCCCAACAGCCAACTCAAGAGACCGATGATCAAGCCCTCCACCAAGACAATGCGCAAAATGGCGCCGTCGGACGCACCGATGGCGCGCATGACGCCGATCTCGCGCGTGCGCTCCAGGACGTTGATGCTCATGGTTCCCATCAACCCCAGACCACCCACCACCCCCAACAGCAACGCCATCGCCAGCAAGAAAACGATGATCACGTCGAAGATGGTGCTGATGGTGGAACGCAGTTGGCTGATGGTGGACATCTGGCTGACGCGGAAACCGGCGTTGCGATAGAGGTCTTCCAGCGCCGTGCCCATGAGGTACTGGTTCTCCGGGCTGCGATTCACCAAGCGCACCAACGACACTTGGGCACGGTCCACGGTATTGGTCAGCCGCCCATAATAGTCGAAGTTGACGAACATGTTCGGCCCGGTGAGAACGCCGCGCACAATGCCCACAATCACCCAGTCCACCTCGCGGTTGTTGACCTTGGTGGTCATCACCTTGCCCACGTCCAGGTCCGGATCGTTGCGCAACATATCAGTGTTGATCACCACCGCGTTGGCATCCTCCGCCACCAGCCAGCGCCCACGCACCAGAATCGGGTTGACCATGGTCGTATCCGGTCGCGGGGCATAGATGACGACATTATCGCTTTCGGTGCCGTTGGCGCGCACGATACGCGTCGTGCCGAAGCCCCACGTCTCGACCGTATCCACGCCGTAGACGTTGCGAAGCGCCCCCCGGATGCGGTCGGTCCGATAGGTCTGGTCGAAGATGATCTGCACGTCGTAATCGAAGTAGGTGAGCGCATCCTCCAGCGTCTGCTGCAACGACGCGCGGATGCTGAAGATGGCGATAAAAATGGTACTGGCAAGCGAGAGCGTAATCAGCGTCAAAAGCAAACGCGATTTGCGGCGAAACGTGTTGCGCAGCGAAATCTGCATGGGCCGCCCTATGGGCAAGACACGCTTGAGCGCCACGATGGCGCGGTCCATCATGCTTTTGCCGAATTGTCCCTTGCCCAGACCGTAGTCGCTGATGGCTTCACGCACGGTGATGCGCACGCCGCGCACGATGGGAAGCGTCGCAGCAAGGAGCGGCACCGAAAGCGCAGTGACAGCCTGGACGAGGAAGACTTGCGGGTCCAAGCGGAAACCGCCGACGTCAAAGTTGAGCAACCCGGCGAAAAGACTCGCCAACCCGATGGCGCCCAGCGCGCCTGCGGGTGCTGCCAGCGCCAGCGCCAACACACCAAAGCAAAGCACCATGACATAGTACATGCCGGTAATCTGGCGGGCGCGTGCGCCGATAGCCTTCATGATACCGATCTGGCGCACATGCTGATGCAGAATAGCGGACAAGGTGTTCACGATCAGAAAGCCGCTCAAGCCCAGGGCTAACAGACCAATCGCGGCAAGAATGGTGGCAAAGGCATCCAGAAAGGTTTGGGCGGGGTGTTCACCGGGCGGGAAAATGAGCGTGAAGAGCACAGGCACACCGGCGTTCTCCATGCGCCGCTCCACCAGCTTGCCGACCGCGGTCACGTGCTCCAGGTCCAGCTTGTTCTCCGCCACCACAAAGACCAGTTGGTTGAAGTCGTCCGGTTCGCCCAACCAGCGCAGCGTGTCGTAGTTGATGTAGCCGTAGCCCGCGCCGTTCATGAAAGCCGGCAAGCGGCTCATGTCATGCACCGTGCCTGCCACGCGCAGATCACGCACACGCCCGCTGGGCGCCTCGATGCGGATCAGATCCCCCACCACCACATCACCCATGCCCAACGCGGGCGAAAGCGAAGCACGCTCCAAGAGCATGGCGCGGGTAGGCGGCGGATAGGCCCCCGACTGCGGCTTGATTTTGTTGAGCGTCATGCGCTCATAGTCGGGGATGGCGGTCAGTTCCAGGTTGCGCCACTCGCCCTCTTTGGTCAAGAAGCGCACATTGACCGAGCGTCGTCCTTCGGCAGCGGCGACTTCGGGCATGGCGCGCACGCTCTCCACCAAGCGCTCATCAAAGGCGCTGAGGGTGAAGAGAGTCGCGCTCGCCGGGTTGACCTGGGCATACGCGGCGGGGAGATTGCGCGAGACGATGATCTGCGATCCCAGGACCATCCCTAACGCAGCCACCCCGACGGCAATGGACAAGAGAACCAGGATCGTGCGCGTGCGATTAGACCAGAGGTCGCGCAGCACCTTGCGCCAACGAGGGGCAAGGAACTTCATGGCGACACCCTCCTTGATCTAGCCGGCGCGGCGCGCAAGCATTGCGGACACCCGCCAGGGATGACGACCTACGGCTGCGTGCGAATGGTCACCGACGCGGTCATATTCCAGCGCAGGCGCGGATCGCTGCGGCTGGGCACGATGGTCGCGGTGTAGGTGATGTCACCCTGTTTGCTTTCGCCCAGGGGCCGGATGCGCTCCACGATGCCCTCTAGTTCCAGGTCGGGCAGCGCGTCAATGGTGATGCGCACACGGTCGCCCTCACGCACGGCAACAACGTTGATCTCCGTGAGATCGTCGGTCTCGATGCGCCACTCGCTCTGATCGGCGAGCCGCACCACCGGCGTGCCCGCCCCCACCTGCTCGCCGACCTCCACCGAAAGCGCCGCAATCACCCCGGCAAAGGGCGCGCGCAACTGCGTGTCGGCAAGTTCCAGTTGGCGTTGCATGAGAATCGTCTGCGCCTCCACCAGATCGGCTTCGGCAGCTTTGAGCGTCTCGCTGCGCGCGCCGGCAAGACGCAACGCCAACTCGGCCTCAGCCTGGCGCAGTTGCGCCTCGGCTGCCGCCAGTTCGTTGGCGGTTGCCGGTGCAAGGGCCCGGTCCAAGTTGGCCCGCGCACGCTGTACCTCGGCGCGCGCGGCGGCAAGTTCGCTCTCCCTAGCGCCACGCACCACCTGGGCATAGCGGGCACGCGCCGCTTCCAGATTGTTGCTGGCGCGTTCCAACTCCACCGACTGGGGCAGCGCAGCCACATCAGGACGCCAACGCACCTGGTCATAGGCGCTCTGCGCTTGGCGCACCGCCGCCTCGGCATTGGCTAAGTCCGCCTCGGCTTGAATAATCTGCTGGTCGTCGGCCCCACGCAGCAGTTGGTCATAAGCCGCCTGCGCCGCCGCCAGTGTCGCCTCGGCAGCGGCGATATCTTCAGGACGGGTGCCCGCAAGCACATTGGCATAGTTGGCGCGTGCAATATCCACCGCAGCCTGCACCACAGCCAGTTCCTCCGGTCGCGAGCCGGCGCGCAATTCCTCGATACGCGCTTGGGTGCTGCGCACGCGCGCCTCGGCTTGGGCGATTGCGATCAGCTGGCGGTCGTTTTCCAGCCGTAACAGCGGTTGACCAGCCTCGACCAGATCACCCTCACGCACAAAGATCTCGGCGACGATCCCGCTGCTTGCCATCCCCAGCGCGGCAAAACGCACCGGCACGACTACGGCGTCCACGATCACTTCCGGCGCGCTCTCAATCGGGGGCAACGGGGTAGGCGCGGCCTGGCTCGTTGCGCTCGGTTCGAGCAAGCCGCTTGTCCGCAAGACGGCAAACGCGCCGCCGACCACAACCACCAACACGACCAACACGAGAATCCATCGGCGCATAAGTCACTCGATATCTATGTCGGTCGTTCCCGAGTCCCGGCGGCAAACAGTCAACGACCGGCCCACAATAAGAACAGGTATACCTCCCACAGGATTAATCAATCCTGTGGACCCAGCGCGCAGCCGCTATCAGAAGGCTTGGCGCTCGTCTCTCACTACGCAGAACCCCCGCCCCGGTTTCGCCTACGGCGCGATATCGCCTCGGCTCATCGCGTCATCTTGCTGTCGTTTATTTTAACGCACCATACCTTTCCCATTGTACTGCCCGCGCTGCAATCGGACCAAGTTAGGATAACGGGTGTGCACCGGGTAATCGTCGCCGGAGAAGTAGGTCAAATGTACAACACATTTCTGCGTCTACCTATGGTATACTGCCGCTTTATACGGGGCATTGGGGTCGGCGGCCCCGTACTCTTGTTTTCCATGCATGTGTTCGCCATGCATGAATCCGCCAATTGCCGCCAACGGAAGTAGTACTTTTGTCGGAGTGTTCGTGAATCCAGCTCGCTTATAATCAGGCAACGTCCAGACTCTCAGGAGGAGCATGATGGATCCGAATTTCCCGGGAACCACCCGACGCTTCGCAGAGACTCAAGGGATAACGAGACGGTCAACACAGCGCTTCCGCTGGTTCTTGACGATGCTGGCGCTGCTCCTAGCACTAGCGCAGCCGGCAACGGCTTTCGCCCAAAGCCCGCGCACCTTACGCATTCCGCCGACCATGTACCCGGCGCCGGTCGAGGGAGAAGCCCCTGAGGCGATGATCCAAGCCGCGGGTCTGCGCCGCGTCATCGTTGACACCGATCCCGGCGTAGACGACGCGCTGGCTCTGGTCTGGCTATTATCGCAACGGCTTTATGCAATTCAGGTAGTCGGCATCGTTACCGTAGCAGGCAACAGCGCAGTCGAACATGGGACCAGCCACGTTGGGTTTTTGCTCAACGCGCTCAACCGCACCACAATTCCGGTCATCCAGGGCGCCAAGAAGCCGCTGGAGCAGACCCGCAGCCGCACCGGCAAGTTGATCCACGGCCCCACCGGACTGTGGTTCGCCAATCCCGCCAGCTTTGCGATTTTCCCGGACCCCAATCCTGCTTTGGATGTGGACGCAGCCGTCGCCTTCTACTGTGCCGAGGCACCGGCGACGCTCTCGCCCGGCACGCTGGTCTTGGCGCTCGGCCCGCTGACCAACATCGCCAGCGCCATCTCGGCCTGCCCTGCTGCCTGGAATGGCGTCGAGGTCGTGAGCCTGGGTGGGGCCAAGTTCGGCGGCAACCAGACACCGACCACGGAGTACAACTACTGGCAAGACCCGGAGGCTGCCGCCATTGTCGCCGAAAGCGCCGCCCGCTTGGTCTTTGACGCAAACTGGCAACCGGTCTACACCCCCGGTCATCGCCTGACGATGGTGCCGCTGGACGCGTTCAGCCAGTTCACATTACGCCAAGCCGATCTGCGTCGGCTGGCGACCATCAATAACCCAGCCTTGCAGGCCATCCGCGGGGCCGTCGAGTTCTATTACAACGCGCTGGGGGCTACCGGCGACCCGGTCGCTGTGCCGGACGTGGTCGCCGCGATCTTGGCGCTCCACCGCGCGCTGGGCGTCGAGCAGTCGGCGCTGGTCAAAGTCGTCAACGGCCCGTCCATTCCGGAATTCATCCGCGGTCAGAGCGTCATCGGTCTGAACTTCAACGAACGGATCACCATGATCGCTTCCGATGCGGTATTGAGCGATCTCGCCGACCAGGTCTTCGACCCTTTTGACCCACTCACCCCCGCGGAGCTGGAACTGGCGCTGGGCGCAATCCTGTTCAGCGACCCGGACAACGCCTCCGTCTTTACGGGGCTGCGTCCGGCGCTGATGTCGATTGCGTTTTTCAACGGCTTGCGCAGGATCCCCGGCGGTCCCAGCGCAAGCGCCTTCGAAGATTTGGAAAGTTTGGATGCCCAAGAACCTGCACAACGTCTGAATCGTTCGCTCTATTTGCCAACGTTATCTG